>CAZWRD010000121.1:0-9919 GCA_964636105.1 uncultured Bacteroides sp. | reverse complement strand
CGATCAAGATCGATTTTTTCAATGTCTATTCCTGAATCTTTAATTGCTTCATTGGATGAAACAATTCCAAATTGTGCGTATAAATCATACTTTCTAGCTTCCTTCCTGTCAAAAAATTCACTTGCATCATAGTTTTTAACTTCACAAGCAAATTGTGTTTTGAATTTAGAAGCATCAAAACGTGTAATATAATCAGCACCACTTACTCCATTAAGTAATGATTCCCAATATTCTGGAACTGTATTACCTATTGGAGTAAGCGATCCAAGACCTGTAACAACAACTCTTTTTAACTCCATTAAATAATGAAATTTGTTATTTAGTATTGTTTTCTATGTAAGCAATAGCATCACCAACTGTGTTGATTTTTTCAGCTTGATCATCTGGAATTGCAATGTTGAATTCTTTTTCTAATTCCATAATTAATTCAACTGTGTCAAGTGAATCAGCACCTAAATCATTTGTGAAACTTGCCTCAGGTGTAACTTCGTTTTCGTCAACGCCTAGCTTATCAATGATGATAGCTTTTACTTTTGTTGAAATTTCAGACATTTTTTTTCTATTTTAATTAAACGTGAGTGCAAAAGTATAAAATTTATTGTAATAGATGAATAAAAAATATTATTTTTTAATAACATTTTTTGTTAATTATCATCAATGCAATAATTTAGGTCTTCTGATCTTTTTTATTTATCTCCAAATCTGCTTTTTTTATTAAATTTGCATAAAAATACGGATATGCGATTGTGCTTGAGTACTTAATTCCTTAATTTGTTTTCTGGATTTAAATTATTCTAAAGGCATTTCAATGAAATAAAAACTTCTAAATAATGAAAAACAAATATTGTCAGAGTTGTGGCATGCCAATGAAAAAAGACCCCAAAGGTGGTAGTACAAATAGTGATGGAAGTGTAAATCTGACCTATTGTAGCTATTGCTTCGAAAATGGGAAATTTACATCGGAAAACATTTCAGCAGAAGAAATGCAAATTTTTGTTATTGCTAAAATGAAAGAAATGGGATTCCCCGAATTTCTTGCTAAATTTTTCTCAAAAGGAATTCCCAAATTAGAACGCTGGAAAACAACAAAATAATTTTTAAGCTATGATTAATATTGCAATTCTTGCATCGGGTAGCGGTAGCAATGCCGAACGTATTATTACCTATTTTAAAAATAATAAAAATATAAATATCTCATTTATCATTACGAATAAAGAAGATGCTTATGTTAGAGAACGTGCTGCATTACTTCAAATTCCATGCTTTTACTATTCAAATAAACATCTAAAATCCAATCATTTCCTGCTACCAATTTTACAAGAAAACAGCATCGATTGGATAATTCTTGCAGGTTATCTTTTATTAATTCCACACGAAATTATTCAAGCTTACACAAATAAGATTGTAAATATTCACCCGGCTTTGCTCCCAAATTACGGTGGGCAAGGTATGTATGGAATGAATGTTCATAAAGCAGTAATTTCTAACAAAGAAACCGAAAGCGGAATTAGTATTCATTATGTAAATGAGAAATATGACGAAGGAAATATCATTTTTCAGGCAAAATGCAATATTACAGAAACTGATGATGCTGAATCACTTGCCGAAAAAATTCATCTTTTAGAATATGAATATTTCCCGAAAGTTATCGAAAGCTTAATTTTTCAATAGAAAAATACTAGTTTTGTTTTGTCGCTTTTTTACTTCCTTGATAAATTTCAAATTTTGCAAGTTTACATTCTAAAGGACCATTAAAAAGTGGAATTTTACGTGTTGGCCTCAGTCCTATGAATTTCAATGCATTAAAATCTGATGTAATAATCCAGGCATTGTAACCGTTATAATTTTTTTTCAAAGAATTTCCAATTTCCTGATATAATTTAACGATATCTTCTGGAACAATTCTTTCGCCATAAGGCGGATTACAAACCATAATTCCTCCTTCTTCAGGAGGTATTTGTTCTTCAAAAGATTTTATTTCAAACACAATATCCTTATGCAATCTCGCAGATCGTGCATTTTCTAAAGCAATTTGAATTGCTTCTTCAGAAATATCAGAACCAATTATATCATATTCAAATTCGGTTTGTAAATCTAAAGCCTCTGTTTTGATTTTTTCCCATAAAACACTATCAAAATCTTTCCACTTTTCAAAACCAAAAGATTTTCGATAATATCCAGGAGGAATATTATTTGCAATCATAGCAGCTTCACAAACTATGGTACCAGAGCCACACATAGGATCAATAAAATTTGATTGCTTATCCCATCCACTTAATAAAATAATTCCAGCAGCTAAAACTTCACTCATCGGAGCAGCTCCAGTTTTTATTCTGTACCCTCTTTTATGTAGTGAATATCCAGAACTATCCAGAGAAACAGTACAATAATTTTTAAAAAGATGAATATTAACCCTTACATCCGGATTATCAGTATCTATAGAAGGGCGTTTTGCATGAAAATCTCTAAATCTGTCAACTATAGCATCCTTAGTTTTTAAAGCAACGTAATGAGAATGAGTCATAATTGATGCATTTACCACTGCATCAACAGCTAAAGTTCCACTTACACTCAAGTATTCTTCCCATTTTATCTCATAAATTTTTTTGTATAAATCTTCTTCTCTTCTGATATAAAATCCAGCAATTGGCTTTAAAATATGCAAGGCTGTGCGACACCAATAGTTTGATTTATACATAGTTTCGTTATCCCCTATAAAACTAACTGCTCTATTCGAGATTTCTATCTGGGTTGCTCCAATTTCACTAAGTTCACTTGCAAGAATATCTTCCAAACCAGTCATGGTTTTTGCAAGCATCTGAAAATTCTTTTCTTCCATAATTTTATTTCAATTTTGCCATAAATTTTTCAGCATCAACAATATATCTTGAATGAGTACCATTGCCAATCATAGCAACTTCATCAAAAGCAGACACTTCAAAAACCAATTTCTTACCTTCAATAGAAATAAGTTTAGTTTCACATCTTACATTCATACCAACAGGAGTGGCTTTTAAATGCTTAATATTCACCTCAGTACCAAGAGTAATAAATCCTTCATCTAAAAATGATTGAATACTAAGCTGAGCTGTACTTTCCATTAATCCAATCATAGCAGGAGTAGCGAATACTTCAATTAAGCCCGAACCATAACTTGCTGCTGTATCTTCAATTTTTACAATTATTTCAGAATGTCCTTCAATTCCAATGTGTAACATATTAAATTATCTGTTTTAAAAATTAAAAAATAAAGTTTGTTTCAAATCAGGATGTAAGCTTTTAGCAACAGGACAAGTTTCTGCAGCTGCTTTTATAAATATTTGTTCTTTTAAAGAATAATTATTCTTTGGGAAATAAAAACTTACAATAACTTCCCCTATTCTTCTTGGATTCGATTCCATTATCTTGGTTATTTCCAAGTGAGTACCATCAATATTAAAGCCATGAGTTTGAGCAGCAATACCAATAATTGTTAGCATACAACTACCTAAAGCAGTAGCAACCAAATCGGTAGGAGAAAATGTTTCACCTTTACCTTTATTATCAATGGGAGCATCTGTAAATAAAATATTTCCTGAAGCAATATGCTCAGAATGAACTCTTAATTCACCTTTATAAATAGTTTTAACTGTTATCATTTTGAATTATTAAATTACAAAAATAAATGTATAAAAAAAGCCTCCGTTGCCGGAGGCCTTTCCCCAAAACTAAATTAATTATGAAACGTACATGTAACCCTCAGGACGAGAGCAAACATGTTTTTTACTACTTCGTTTTGGTATCAGTTTTTTTATCAGTGCATTTTTTTGAACAATCCTTTGAAGGAGAACATTTTGCATCTGATTTAGATTTGTCAGTTTTTTTATCACTGCAACATTTAGAATCTGCTTTTTTATCGCTACAACATTTGTGTTCTGCAGCTTTAGCATCTTTCTTTTCTACAGTTACTTTTTGTTTGTCTTGTTTTACAGTTAAAGCTTCAGCATTAAAAGCAAATAAAACAAAAGCGATTAGAGATATACCTAAAAATATTTTTTTCATTTTGATTATGTTTTAAAATTCAGTTGACAAAATTACTACATTTTTGCTTCTTTCGTTGTTAACCACCTGTTAAATATGTTAAGTCGAAGTTAAGCCTTTTTTTGAATGGTTTTTTTTACTACTTTTGATAAAGAATTCAAGTAATATTTGTCATCATTAAAGAATGCAAAATTACTAAATTTTTAAAATAAAACAAGAACTTTTATCATTTTTTTGATGAATAAAAAAATAACCATATTAATATCTATAATTACCAGTTTTGCCTTAATTGGAATAGTTGTTGTTCAACTACTTTGGGTAAATTATGCATTGGAATTAAGAACAGAAATATTTGATAAAAGAGTTCAAATTTTTTTAAAAGACATCGTTTCATTTATTATTGAAAATGAAAATATTACATCTGACTCGACAAATTGTCCTTTTAGTGAATCATGTTCTAAATCACAATCTTGTACAGAAAATTTCATCAAAATTCACAATATTGACACTAAAAGATTAGATTCTATCATGTATGGAGAGTTTTGTAATCGGATGAAAGTAAATGAAGATTATGTTTATGGAATAATAGACAAAGAAAGCGACACCTTATTAACATGCTCAAATACTAATTATTACTCAGAGCTATACAATACATATCATACATTTCCAATTCCATGCCATTATAAAAAGGATTCAAAACTATTGGGGATTTATTTCCCAAATCAGAAAAATTACATATTAAACAGAATGATATTTTTGCTTATTATATCTTCACTTTTTTTAATCGTTGTAATTACTAGTTTTATATGGACAATATTAATTTTACTACGTCAGAAAAAATTATCTGAAGTAAAATCTGATTTTGTGAATAATATGACACATGAATTTAAAACACCAATTGCAACAATTTCATTAGCCAGTGAAATGCTAAGTAAACCCTCGGTAATGGAATCGAAAGATAAATTAATGCAATATGCAAATATTATTTTTGACGAAAACAATAGATTAAAATCTCAGGTTGAACAAGTTCTGCAAATATCTGTTTTAGATAAAAAGGAATTTAAATTGCTTAAAAAAGATATTGACTTGCATGAAATCATTGAAAATGTTGCAGATAACTTCCAATTGGTAATTCAACAGCAAAATGGGAAAATAAAATTGGAGTTAAATGCTGAACCTTTTCATATCTTTGCAGATCCAATTCATGTTTATAACATCATATCAAATCTGACAGATAATGCAATTAAGTATTCTTTTGATATTACAGAAGTTACAATAACAACCAAAAGTACCAATAATGGCATTTTGATTATGGTAGAAGACAAAGGAATTGGGATAAGTGCAGAACATTTAAAACAAGTATTTAAAAAATTATATAGAATTCCCACTGGCAATTTACATGATGTAAAAGGCTTTGGACTAGGACTTTACTATGTAAAGACTATGGTTGAAGCTCATGGTGGTAGAATAAAATTAAAGAGTGAATTAAAAAAAGGTAGTACCTTTGAAATATTTTTCCCGTATAATCATAACATAAATATACATTAGAGCATGAAAAAATACAAAGCCAAAATACTGCTTGTAGAAGACGATCCAAATTTAAGCTTGGTTCTTGTTGATTATTTAGAAATGTTAACTTACGAAACCTTACTTTGCAAAGATGGTGTTCATGGGTTTAATACTTTTAAATCAACACATTTCGATTTGTGCATTTTAGATGTAATGATGCCTAAAAAAGATGGTTTTTCATTAGCTGAAGACATCAGAAAAATTAATCAAGATGTGCCAATCATCTTTTTAACTGCAAAATCTCTAAAAGAAGATAGAATAAGAGGTTTTAAAGTTGGTGCTGACGATTATATCACTAAACCATTCAGTACAGAGGAGTTAAGTCTTCGAATTGATGCCATTTTAAAAAGATGCATGATTAAAAGCAAACTTTCTGCTATTGAAAAACAAGAAGTATTCAAATTAGGAATTTTTACATTTGATTATTCAAACATGACTTTGGTTTCGCCAACCACCAAGCAAAATTTAACCAGAAAAGAAGCAGATTTATTGAAATTACTCTCTGATAATAAAAATGTTATCTTAAAAAGAGAAACTGCATTGAAAACAATTTGGGGTGATGATGATTATTTTATTGGCAGAAGTATGGATGTTTTCATCACAAAACTTCGTAAATATCTAAGAGAAGATCCCAATATTGCCATTACGAATGTACATGGTACTGGTTTTAAACTGGAAGTAGAAGAAGAAAATTAATTTTTAAAAAGACTAAAATAATAAAAACCAATGTCATATAAATATGGCATTGGTTTTACTTTTGTATTTATATAGATTATTCTATATAATTAAATTTATTCAAATTCATCAAATTAAAAAAACTATTAAACCATCGAAGTATATAAAAAATACAGATTATATTTTATTTATTCTTTCCTACATACTTATAATCTAACATCTGATATATATTTACAAAAGCGTTTTCAAAACCACTATTTTCCGTTGGTTTTTCAAATTTATAATCAGTTTGCAACGTTTTTACGCTGATGTTTTTTAAATTATTTTTAAAATCAGAACCATATTTACTTAATGCGGTTAAAAAATATAGAGCTATGTCATGTCCAGCAAATGCCATTTCATTAGGCTCAACAATAAATTTATCACGAAAACTTAAAACAAAGGACTTTACTGCTTCGTCTTGATAATCTACGAATGAAGGTTCAAAAAAATGTGTATTCAGATTCAAGAAATATTCAGATTCAATTTTATCATATAATTTCCACCTAATAGGTGCAATTAAGGTTAAATTTTGATCACTCATATTTCGTAACTTACTAACAAAACCAGTTACAAATATTTCATTTTCAATCAATGCAAAAAGAATATTAGCCCTATTTATAGATAATTTACTTTGCAAACCAGCGAAACCAACCTGACTGTAAATTACATCTTTGATTGAGCCTTCACTAGTAATATTTTGCTTAAAAACTTCACTTACAGATTTTTTTATAACTTCTGCCCTCTTTTTTTCTACATCTTTATTATTATGTATCAATAAAATATTGGCATTAGGAAAACTATCAACCAAATATTTTGCAATACAATCGGCTTGATATTGATATGACGGGATTAATTTAAAAACATTTGGAAAATTATCAATAATATTCCTTCGTTCGGAAAATGGATTTACAATCGGAATATCTTGTGATTTAGCAAATTCTGCAACTTGTTTAAATGCTTTATAAAAGAAAGGTCCAATGATTAAATCCATTTTTGCCAATTCATTTTTTTTCAAAAAGTTTAAATTTATTGCACTGTCTTCAGGAACATCAAAGGTATAAACTTTAATTTTCAAACCCAATTTTGATAATGAATCAGCCACCATTAAGAAACCCTCATAAAACTGTATATATTTGAATGATTTAAAGTTATCAGCTGTTTTTCTTTCAATTTGCAAATTTTCAATATTTATTTCTTTGCAGCTTGACAAATACAAAGGAATTAAAAGTGCTACATTGAAAGTATCATCTTTTTTTTGTTTGAAAACTTTTTTTTCTTCAGGCTTAACAATTTTATCAATTTCTTTGATTTTCGAAAGCTGCGATTTATCAACTAATTTCAGATTATTTTGAGAAGGTATTATTATTGACATCCCTATCTTTAAACCATTTTTTAATTCGGGATTTAAAGAAATAAGATCTTCTTCGTCAACATTATACTTTTTGCTAATTCCATATAGCGTTTCTTTACTTAACACTATATGAGTTTTACTTACAGTATCATATACTGCTATGTTTTTTGCCTGATTTTCCTGTTTATAAGGAATATACAAAATCTGGCCAATTTTAAGATTTAAATTATGAGTATCTGCCTCAAGTGTTTTAATATCAACCTGATATATCTTTGAAATAGAATATAACGTTTGACCTTTTTCTACTTTATGCAGATAAAATTTTTGTCCGTTAACTGTCTCGAAATTTTTAGAAATTAAGATATTTACATCTTCTTGGGCAAATAATATCATATTCATTCCCAAAATGATAAGTAACGTAAAAAATATTTTTTTCATAAAAATGCTTATTAAATATTATTTATTCCCATTCGATGGTAGCAGGAGGCTTAGAACTTATGTCATAAACCACTCTGTTTACACCTTTTACTTTATTTATAATATCACTTGAAACTTTAGCCAAAAATTCATAGGGCAAATGTGACCAATCAGCTGTCATCCCGTCAGTTGAGCTAACTGCACGTAAGGCAACAACTTGCTCGTAAGTACGTTCGTCGCCCATAACACCAACAGATTGTATAGGCAAAAGAATTGCACCGGCCTGCCATACTTTTGTATAAAGATTTTGTGCTTTTAATTCTTCAATATATATATGATCAACCTCTTGCAGGATTCTAACTTTTTCAGGGGTAATATCACCTAAAATCCTGATACCTAAGCCTGGACCAGGAAAAGGATGACGGTTTAACAATTCATCTTTCAATCCCAAAGCACTACCAACTCTTCTTACTTCATCTTTAAATAAAGTATTTAGAGGTTCAACAATTTTAAGTTTCATATAATCAGGCAATCCACCAACATTATGATGAGATTTAATGGTAGCAGATGGCCCATTAACCGACATTGATTCAATAACATCAGGGTATATAGTACCTTGCCCCAACCATTTTACATCTTCAATACGATGTGATTCAATATCAAAAACATCGATGAAAGTTTTACCAATAGCCTTACGTTTTGCTTCAGGTTCAGAAATTCCATTTAAAGCATTATAAAACAAATCTTTAGCATCAACACCTTTAACATTCAAGCCCATATCTTTATACGAATGTAAAACGTCTTCAAATTCATTTTTACGCAACAAACCATTATCAACAAAAATACAATGCAAGTTGCTACCAATAGCTTTATGCAATAAAATTGCTGCCACAGAAGAATCAACACCACCCGATAAACCTAAGACCACTTTGTCGTTTCCTAATTTTTGTTTAAGTTCATTTATCGTTGATTCAACAAAAGAAACAGGTGTCCATGTTTGTTCACATTTACAAATATTTACAACAAAATTTTGCAATAAAATCATACCCTCTGAGGAATGATAAACTTCTGGATGAAATTGAATACCATAAGTTTGTTCATTTGCAATTTTAAAAGCACTTACTCTCACATTGGAAGTGCTAGCAATAATTTCAAAATTATCAGGAACAGTCAAAATGGTATCTCCATGCGACATCCATACCTGTGAACCATCTGACATTCCTTTCATTAATTCACTTTCATGATTAATAAATGTAAGATTTGCACGACCATATTCACGTATGGTTGAAGGAAGAACTTCGCCTCCATTTGTATGTGAGAGATACTGAGCACCATAACAAACACCCAGCAAAGGAAATTTACTTTTAATTTCAATCAAATCTGGATAAGGAGCATTAATATCACGTACAGAAAATGGACTACCTGACAATATAACGCCTTTAATATCAGATGTTAATTCAGGTATTTTATTAAATGGATGAATTTCGCAATAAACATTTAATTCCCTAACTCTACGAGCAATCAATTGGGTGTATTGTGAACCGAAATCAAGAATAAGAATGGTCTGATGCATTTTCTGCTGTTTTTATTTATTAATTAAAAGATTCAATTCGCTAGTATTTCTTTTGTTGTCTTCAACAATTATCTTCAATTGATTGCTCCCAAACAATAGTTGATTATCTATTGTATAAGTAAGCTGATTATTTTTAGAATCAAATTCCATCAAAACCCATTTTCCATTAAGAATTGCCCTGTAATTTGCAATACCTGATAACTCATCCGTAATTTTGAAATCAAGAGATTTCTGGCGTTTATCTAATGTTTTCTGACTATAATTCAATGGTT
>CAZWRD010000120.1:0-9975 GCA_964636105.1 uncultured Bacteroides sp. | reverse complement strand
ATTTTATCCTGAAGTAATTATTGAATTAAGTATTAATAAAGTGCTTAAATTTAATGAATTATCAATACTTGAACTAGATAAAATTAGAAATAGATTAATGGAAATTGAAGAGAAATATCAAATGCTTGATTATTCTAAAAAATATGAACAAAAATAAACTTTTAGTAATAACCGGACCCACAGCAACCGGCAAAACCCGATTGGCAGCATTACTTGCTAATCAGTTAGATGGAGAAATAATAAGTGCCGACTCCCGTCAGGTTTACCGGGGTATGGATATTGGTAGCGGCAAGGATATTGCTGATTATAATGTTGATAATAAGTTAATTCCTTATCATTTAATTGATATTCTGGATGCAGGTGAAGAATACAATGTTTTTCAGTTTCAGAAAGATTTTTATCAAAAATTCAATGAAATAAAATCAAAAGACAAATTACCCATATTATGCGGTGGCACAGGCATGTATATTGAATCTGTTCTGGCTGATTATAATTTTGCTGAAGTTGCTGTAGATCCTGACTTCAGAAAATCATTAGATAATATGAGATTACGAGAATTGCAAATGCTTTTAATTGAGAGGAAATCTCTGCATAATACAACTGATTTATCTGATAGGGAAAGATGTATAAGAGCTTTGGAAATAGCTGAATATGAGAAAAATTATCCATATAAAGCAAATAAGCCCCAATTTGATTATAAAATATTTGCCATCAATTTTGATAGAGAAATTATAAGAAATCGCATAACTGAGCGATTGAGATTCAGGCTGGATTATGGAATGATAACAGAAATTGAGAATCTTTTAAATTTAGGATTAAGTATTGAACAATTAAAGTTTTATGGATTGGAATACAGGTATATAGCAATGTTTATAAACAAAGAAATTACTTATTTTGAAATGTTCAGATTGTTGAATATTGCCATTCATCAGTTTGCCAAACGGCAAATGACCTGGTTCAGACGTATGGAAAAGAAAGGTTTTAAAATCAATTGGATAAATGGAAAGCTTTCTGAGGATGAAAAACTTGAGCAGATAATAGATGAGTTCAAAAAAAATGTCCGATAGAAATCATTCTATCAGACATTTCATTATTTTGAGATTATTTTGTTCTCAGAAAACTAAGCTTTAAATTCAGGATAATCTGTATATCCTTTTTCGTCAGCAGCATAAAATAAATCCATTTTTAAATCTTCAGATAATGCGAAATCGTTTTTCATTCGATTTACCAAATCTGGATTGTTAATAAACGGACGTCCAAAAGCGATTAAATCGCCTAAACCACTCTGTAAATCATCTTCAGCTTTAGCTTTATCATAACCTCCAGCAAGGATAATGGTATTTTTAAAGTTTTTTCTGATGGTTTTCTTTATTTCAGCAGGTACTTCAGGTGCTCCCATAGCTGAATGATCAACTAGATGAATATAAGTAATTCCAATTTTATTTAACTCTCTTGATAAATAATCATAGGTTGCATCAATTTCAGGATAATGAGGCATATCACTAGCCACTCCAAATGGTGATAATCGGATGCCGGTTTTTTCTTTACCAATAGCATTTGCTACCAAAATAGCTACTTCTAGTACAAAACGGCAGCGATTTTCAATATTTCCACCATAATTATCAGTACGAATATTGCTAATTGGCGATAAAAACTGTTCAAGTAAATACCCATTAGCTGCATGTAATTCTACACCGTCAAAACCAGCTTTTATGGCATTTTGTGCTGCTTTTACAAATTCAAGTTTGGTTAATTCCAATTCTTCTGCACTCATTGCATTTGGTTCATTGAAATCCTGCATTTGTTGTGTGTCTGTCCACATCTGTCCGGCTGGTTTAACAGCAGAAGGAGCCAAAACTTTAGTTCCTTCAGGCATATTTAAAATATTACTGATACGTCCTGTATGCATTAATTGCACAAAGATTTTTGAATTACCTTTATGTACTGATGAAGTGATTTTTTTCCAGCCTTCCACTTGTTCATCACTAAAAATACCCGGAATACGTGCATAACCCAAACCATTGGGTGAAGGTGAAGTACCTTCTGTAATGATTAATCCAGCTGCTGATCGTTGATTGTAATATTCTGCCATTAAATCATTTGGCACATTTCCTAAAGCTCTGCATCTTGTCATGGGAGCCATTGCAATTCTGTTTGCTAATTCAGCATCACCTAATTTGTAATTGGTGAATAATATATTTGAAGACATATGTTTTATTTAAAATTTATTATTGCAAGCAAAAACAATCTTAAATTTAAAAAGTTTTTTAATTGATTCGTTTTAATGTTTTTTAAGGTGTTTGCAGATTTATTACCTTAAAGCATTTCTGGTCTTCTTTGTTTGGTTCTTTCTACAGCTTGTTCATGTTTCCAGTTATTTATCATCTTTTCATGTCCGCTCAGTAAAATTTCCGGTACTTTAAGTCCCATAAAATCAGCAGGACGGGTATATGTTGGCGGCGATACCAAACCATCCTGAAATGAATCTGATAGGGCAGAGGTTTCGTCATTTAAAACACCCGGAATTAATCTAATAACCGAGTCAGCAATTATGGCAGCAGCCAATTCTCCTCCAGTTAAAACATAGTTACCAATTGAAATTTCTTCAGTGATGTAATTCTCTCTTATTCTTTCATCTATGCCTTTGTAATGACCGCAAAGTATAATAATATTGGTAAGAAGCGATAAGTTATTTGCTTTTTTCTGGTCTAATAAATTACCATCGGGACTAGTGTATATAATGGCATCATAATGTCTTTCCGATTTGAGTTTACTAATACAATTATAAATAGGTTCAATCATCATTACCATTCCTGCACCGCCACCATATGGCTCATCGTCAACGTTTTTGTGTTTATTGTTAGCATAATCACGTAATTGATGAAGGTGAATTTCTGCATGTGCTTTTTGTTGTGCTCTTTTAATTATTGAGTGATTAAAAGGTCCTTCAAACATCTCAGGAAATATGGTAATGATATCTATTCGCATTGAATTTGTGATTGTTAAGTCTGATAAATATAATTATCAAAATATGTGTTTTTTGCAAAATTACATATTTTATAAAAATTTTGGTGAATAAATGTAATAATTAAAACATTATAGATAAATTTGTAGTTATTAATTATAAATACAATTTGGAATGATTACTTTTATCTTATCTATTGTAGCTTTGATAGTTGGCTATGCTGTTTATGGCAGAATTGTTGAAAAAATATTTGGTGCTGATAACAATCGGATTACCCCGGTTCATCGACTTGCTGATGGAGTTGATTATGTTCCAATGTCGTGGTGGCGTATTTTTTTGATTCAATTTTTGAATATTGCCGGATTAGGACCTATTTTCGGAGCAATAGCAGGTGCAATGTGGGGGCCTGTTGCTTTTTTGTGGATAGTTTTGGGTTGTATTTTTGGAGGAGCAGTACATGATTATTTGTCTGGTATGTTGTCGGTTAGAATGAATGGCATAAGTGCTCCAGAAATAGTAGGGAAATATCTTGGAAAGAGTTTTATGATATTTATGAGAGGCTTTACCATTGCTTTGATGGTTTTGGTTGGGGCCGTATTTATAATGGGACCCGCACAAATACTTTCTGATCTTACTAATGGTTTTGTAACGGTAACTATTTGGGCAATTATAATATTTATCTATTATGTTTTGGCAACTTTATTACCAATTGATAAAATTATTGGGAAAATTTATCCTGTTTTTGGTTTTGCCCTTTTGTTTATGGCGGTTGGTATTAGTGGAGCCCTTTTATGGCAGGGTTATCAGATTCCTGAATTGATACCCTCAAATATATACAATATGAATGCAAATGCTGATAAATTCCCGATTTTTCCAATGCTTTTTGTAACAATAGCTTGTGGTGCCATTTCTGGTTTTCATTCTACACAATCGCCAATGATGGCTCGCTGTATAGCAAACGAAAAGCATGGCAGAAGAATTTTTTACGGTGCTATGGTTGCAGAAGGAATTGTTGCTTTAATATGGGCTGCTGCTGCTATGAGTTTTTTTGGAGGTGTTGAGCAATTGAATGCAGAAATGACTGCAAATAAAGGAAATGCGACTTTAGTTGTCAATATTATTTCAAATACTTTGTTAGGTAAAGTTGGGGCAATTCTGGCTATTTTAGGTGTAGTTGCAGCTCCAATTACTACTGGTGATACAGCCTTTAGAAGTGCCCGATTGATTTTGGCTGATTTTCTGAAAATTCCTCAGATTAAAATAATGAAGCGAATTTATATTTCTATTCCTTTATTTTTTGTAGGTTTTTTGCTGACACAAATTGATTTTGGAATTATTTGGCGTTATATGGCATGGTCGAATCAGGTATTGGCTACCATAATGTTATGGACTTTATCTGTTTATATGTATAGAGCTGGAAAATTTTATTGGATAGTTTTATTACCTGCTATTTTTATGACAGCTGTTGTTTCTACTTATATAATGATTGCCCCTGAGGGATTTACAATGAATCATCAACCAGCGTATATTATTGGTGGAATTATTACGTTATTAGTTTGTACTATTTTTATATTTAGAATAAATAGAAAATCAGATTTTATTGAAATTTAATATTTTATGTAGAATGTTGCTTGAAAAATGCTATCAATTATTGGGAGTTAATATAGGCGCTACTGAAATGGAGATAAAATCGGCATATCGACAAAAAGCAAAGTTTTATCATCCTGATGTAAATAAAAATGCGAATGCAAAAACTGAATTTCAGGTTTTAAACGAAGCATATCAATATATTTTACTTAATTTGAATTCTGTAAATAATTTTGAATCAATTGAAGTTGAACAGAAAGAAGAATATAAGAAGTATGGAAGCAGTGTGAAAAATTCTAAATTCGATAGCAAATATAATTATCGCAAGGTTGAAGTAAATGAAAATGAAGTGAAGTTAAATCGTTCACCTTATGATAAATATATTTATTGGTTTTTTCTTATGTTAGGAATTAATATGTTGGTTTTTGGCGCAATTGATGTAATAAAATCAAAAAGTGATGAAAACATTAACTATACAGGTTTATTGGCTGCAGTACCTTTTTTGGTTATTCTTATAATTGGCTGGAATGTGATAAAAAAAACAAAATAAAAATGAAAAAATATATTCTTATATTATTGATAATTATGATAGTACAAAATTCGCTTTTCCCACAAAAAACTTTTAAGCAGAGCCAATTAAATTATGCGAGAGTGAAAATGGCTTATAATGAAAAGGAAAGTTTGATTGTAAATCACTTGAAATCATATGGAATTGATTTAAAAAATATTGAAATTTTGCTGATTGCCTATAAAAAAGAACGACAATTGCAACTTTGGGCAAAAAACAAAAGTGATAATTTTTATAAAAAGATTAAAGTTTATCAATTTAGTTCATTTTCTGGTACACTTGGACCAAAACGTAAACAAGGTGATTTTCAAATTCCTGAAGGCTTTTATTTAATTGATAGATTTAACCCATTAAGTAGTTTTTATCTTTCATTGGGTATAAATTATCCCAATGAATCTGATAGAAAGAAAAGTAAGGTTAAAGATTTAGGGGGAGATGTTTTTATACATGGAGATAATGTTACAATTGGTTGTATTCCAATTACTGACGATAAAATAAAAGAACTCTATATTTATGCAGTTGAAGCAAAGAATAATGGACAAAAGCGAATTAATGTAGCAATTTTTCCTGCTGAACTTGATAATCAAAATTTTCAGAAATTACACAAAGAGTTCTCTTCAAATAAAGCTTTGTTGCTATTTTGGGAAAATCTGAAAGAAGTTTATGATTATTTTCAATTAAAAAAGCAATATCCCAAAATTAGTGTTGACGAAAGTGGTAATTATATTTATAAATAAGTGAATATTTCAATAATTGATTTTTAACTCAAATTATTTATATGAAAATGAACAATTTAGATTGATAATACTTACGAATAAATTTATTAAATAATAATAATTATTAAAATATAGTTTTAAAATGAAAACAGCAATCATTTATGTTTCAAAACATGGAACAACTGAAAGTACAGCTTTAAAAATCCAGCAAGGATTAGGTGAAAATACAACTCAATTATTTAATTTAAAGAATATTAATAAAATTGATTTGTTAGAGTTTGATCAAATTATAATTGGTGGATCAATTCATGCCGGAATGATTCAGAACCGGATTAAGGATTTTTATTCAAAAAATATGACAACACTATTAGAAAAACCTTTGGGTTTGTTTATCAGTTGTTTTTATGAAGGTGAAATCGCTCAAAACCAGTTAGAAAAGTCATTTCCGGAAATATTAAGAAAACATGCCAAATCTTGCAAAGTATTGGGAGGCGAGATGTTGATTGAAAAAATGAACTTTTTTGAAAAACTCATTGTAAAGAAAGTTGCAGGAATATCAGAAACAGCATCCAGAATAAATCATGAAAACATCCGCATTTTTATTAATGAAATGAAGAATTAGTTATTCTTGCCGATTTCTTTTTCGTTGTCAATACCTGAATTATTCTGATTTTCATCTTCCTGATAATTCAGGTAATATTTGTCGTCATCATCTTCATTTTCATCTTCATCCCATTGGTATTCTGTTTTTTGTGGTCCTTCATTTTTAAAATAAATGGCGTAAACTATACCAGAAATTAATCCCATTAAATGCGATTCCCATGAGATTTCGCGTTGGATATTGTTAGGAAATATTCCCCAGATTAATCCTCCATACAAAAAAATGATAAACATTGATAATGCCATTAATCTATTGTTTTTGCGGATGATACCACTTATAAAAATAAATGAAAACAAACCATAAATCAATCCGCTTGCACCTATATGCCAGGCATCGCGGGCAATAATCCATACCCACACATTTGTTGTGAAATATATCAGGAGTAATATTCTGAATCCGATTTCTTTATAAAAATAAAATAAAGCAGTGCTAAGCAAAAATAATGGAATTGTGTTTGCATAAAGGTGTTTTAAATCGGCATGTATTAATGGTGAAAAAAATATGCCAAATAATCCTTCTGGTTTTAAAGGGTAAATGCCTAAAAATCCAATATTTGTATTAAGAATGTATTCACCAAGCTTTACAAGCCAAATTATAATTATTAAAACAACAGGAAGAATTAAACTATAAATCAATCTCTTTTTTTCGTTATTCATTTTGAAATAATATGTGGCAAATCTATAATAAAATTTTGTAAGATTTGAAGTTGTCGAAATTTATTTTTTATTAAACAAATTTGAATATTTATTTTCAATGCTTTAACACACTTTAACAAAAAACGGAGGCCATTTTACCGAAAATAGTGGCTTTGATATATTATTATTTCTAATTTTGAAGTCTTAAATTTTATAACTATGCTTAAAAAGAGAAATTTACTTATTTATTTATTATTCCTTGGTTTTTTAATAAATAATTATACTGCAAAAGCTCAAGAAAACGATCCGAAAAAAACCGATCAGAAAATAAATTACGCTTTGCAATTATTTAGGTTTGCTTATGTTGATAAAGTGGATGAACCCAAGCTGGTTCAGGATGCTATCGTGCAGATGCTAAAAGATTTAGATCCACATTCTGTTTATATTTCGAAAGAAGAACTTGATAAAATGAACGAACCTTTGGTTGGTAATTTTGATGGTATTGGTGTTCAGTTTCAGATATTAAAAGATACAATTTATGTTGTTGACGTTGTTACTGGTGGTCCATCTGAAAAAGTTGGGATTATTGCTGGCGATAAAATTGTGGCAATAGATGGTAAAGCTGCAACCGGTGATTCTATTAATACCAGTTTTGTTTTTGGTAAGTTAAGAGGGAAAAAGGGTACTGTTGTTAAAGTTAGTATTTTGCGTAAGAACAAAAATAAAGTGCTGGATTTCAATATTACACGCGATAAAATTCCTTTGACCAGTATTGATGCTATTTATATGGCAACGCCCGAGGTAGGTTATATCCGTCTTGATCGTTTTTCGAGAACATCAATGGATGAATTTCGTAAGGCACTCAGTGATTTAAAATTACAGGGTATGAAAGATTTGATTTTTGATTTACGTGGAAATTCAGGCGGTTATATGGATATTGCGATTGATTTGGCAGATGAATTTCTGAATGCCGACAAATTGATTGTATATACTGAAGGAACTTCAAGCCCAAAACAGGAATATAAATCAACATCAAAAGGTGGTTTTGAAAAAGGGAAATTGGTGATAATGATTGATGAAGGTTCGGCTTCGGCAAGTGAAATTGTATCGGGAGCAGTTCAGGATTGGGATAGAGGGCTGGTTGTTGGTCGCCGTTCCTATGGTAAAGGTTTGGTTCAGCGTCCGTTTGACTTGCCTGATGGTTCGGTAATCAGACTTACAACTGCACGTTATCATACTCCTTCTGGTCGTTGTATTCAAAAATCTTATAGCGATGGTTTGGATGATTATTATAGCGATTATATGAGACGTTATACCAGTGGCGAATTGTTAAGTGCTGATAAAATAAAATTCCCTGATTCACTTAAATATCAAACCAATAACAAAAGAACAGTTTATGGTGGGGGAGGTATTACTCCCGATATTTTTATACCTATTGATACTTCGAGAATAAATGATTATTTTATCGAAATACGTCGCAAAAATGTATTAAATGATTTTTCTATGGATTTTATTGATAAAAATCGAGAAGAATTATTGAAAAAATATCCTGATTTTAAGAAGTTTCAGTCTGATTTTGTAATGGATAAAAACTTTATGGCTGATTTTGAAAAAGTTGCTGAAAAAGCCGGAGTTAAAAAGAATTCGATTAATCAGGAAAAAATAAATCTGATGCTAAATCAATATTTGCAAAAAGTAAAATCTGATACTACATTAGTTGGCAAGTATAATAATTATACGGATTTGGCATCATATCTTTCAACTGATTTTGAAAGTTTTAAGAAAGAAATTGGCAATTATGCTAAAACTGAAGATGCGACCAATTTGAAAGCATCAGAAAATTCTGACAAATTTATGATTTATCAATTAAAAGCGATGATTGCACGCAATTTATATGATGTAAATTCTTACTATCAGGTAATTAAAGAAGTAGATGATGCTTATTTAAAAGCAGTTGAAATAATTCAGAACGATAAATTATTTGATAAACTGAAAGGGAAATAATTTATTTGAGGTTAAAGAAGAATGAGAATGTTTTCATTATAGAATGAAAATATTCTCATTCTTTTTATGATACAGAATAAAAAAAAGGCTGCTCTGTTAGTAAGCAGCCTTTACAATTACATAGAAGTATAATTATTATTGCAGTGTTAGCCGCAATTTCTTAATTCATATTTTTTAGTGATTGCATTGATGTTCAGCCTCATTTTCATGATGGCTGCATCCGATTCCTGAGTCTTCAATATTGCCTTTGATATAAAGTTCTATTAAACTATCAATATTTCCAGAGCATCCTCTTACAACTTCAATGCCTTGCATATTAAGAACATTCATAGCACCTGCACCCATATTGCCTGCTAGCATAATTTTTACTCCTTTTTCGCGCAAAACGGATGCAATATTTGATTTACATCCACAACCTTGCGGCGAAGGAAGTATTTCTTTATTGAAAACTTTGCTTTCATAAATTGTAAATATGGTGTACATTTCGCAATGTCCGAAATGATCATCTACTGAATTACCTCTTGTTGGAACAGCTATTTTCATTTTTGTTATTTTTTAAATATTGTATTTCAAACGTTTTCCTTTTCCTATACCACCACCCGAATGTCTGCGTTTGGCTTCGCCTATACCTAGTTTTTCATCATAAACCGAATCTGATTCAATTTTTAAGCAAAAGCCAAGCTTTCTACCTGTTTTTGATCCCTTAGATTCCGGACCGCTTTTATCAAGATGTGGCATTTTGTTTTAAACTTTTTCTAAACCTTGACGTAAATCCTCAATGATGTCTTTTGCATCTTCAATACCTACAGCAAATCTAATTAAATCGTCAGTAATTCCAG
>CAZWRD010000119.1:0-9976 GCA_964636105.1 uncultured Bacteroides sp. | reverse complement strand
TACTAAAAATACTTTCGGGTGAAATGGAGCCTGAAAAAGGTGATATTGTTAAAACCAGCGGACAAACAGTAGGTTATCTTCCACAGGAGATGATTCCTGATAGCAAAAAATCTGTTTTTGAAGAAACGCTTACTGCATTTGAGGAAGCATTGAAATTGCAAAAAAAAATCATATATTTTACCGAACAAATATCTGAAAGAACTGACTATGAATCTGATGAATATATGGATATTGTTCATCAATTATCAGATTCTGATGAGCGATTTAGGCTTATTGGCGGGCATAGTATGCAGGCTGATACCGAAAAAATACTTTTGGGTCTTGGATTTTTAAAAACCGATTTTGATAAACCACTTACTGCATTTAGTAGTGGATGGCAAATGCGTGTGGAATTGGCAAAATTACTATTAAAAAGACCTGATACCATTCTTTTAGATGAGCCTACCAATCATCTTGATATTGAATCAATACAATGGTTGGAAAGTTTTTTAATTAATTATCAGGGTGCTGTGGTTTTGGTTTCTCATGATAGGGCATTTTTGGATAATGTAACTACGCGAACTATTGAAATAACTCTCGGACGTATAAATGATTATAAAACATCCTATTCAGAATATGTTGAACAAAGAGCTGAAAGACGAGAAAACCAAATGGCTGCTTTTAATAATCAACAAAAGCAAATTGAAGATATTGAGAGTTTTGTTGAAAGATTTAGATATAAATCCACAAAATCTCGTCAGGTACAATCGCGTATAAAAATGCTTGAAAAAATGGATATTATTGAAGTTGAAGATGTTGACAACAGTTCTATCCGTTTTAAATTTCCACCGGCTCCTCATTCTGGCAAAGTTGTAGTTGAAGCTGATGATCTTATTAAAAAATATGGAGAAAAGTTAGTTTTAGATAAAATCAGTTTTGCCATTAATAAAGGTGAAAGTGTTGCTTTTGTTGGTAAAAATGGTGAAGGAAAAACAACTTTATCAAAAATTATAGTTGGCGAACTTGAATATCAGGGAAAAATGCAATTAGGACATCAGGTTGTTATTGGTTATTATGCCCAAAATCAAGCTGCTATGCTTGATGGTGAAAGAACTGTATTTCAAACTATTGACGATATTGCTGTTGGAGATATTCGCCCGAAAGTTCGTTCTATTTTAGGTGGTTTTTTATTTGGAACTGAAGATATTGAAAAAAAAGTAAAAGTACTTTCGGGAGGAGAAAAATCTCGATTGGCATTGGCTAAATTGTTATTAACTCCTGTAAATCTGTTAGTTCTTGATGAACCTACCAATCATTTGGATATGCAATCGAAAGATATTCTGAAAAATGCACTTTTGCAGTTTGAAGGAACTATAATTGTGGTTTCACACGATAGGGATTTTTTGCAAGGTTTAACCGAAAAAGTTTTTGAATTTCGTAATAAGCAGATAAAACCTTATATAGGTGATATTTACGATTTTTTGGAAAGTCGAAAATTAGAGAATTTAAAACAATTAGAAATTAACAATAAAAATGCTGACAATTCAAAAAATGAAATTGTAACTGAAAATAAAATAAATTGGGAGAAAAAGAGGGAATCAGAAAAAGAAATAAGAAAAATAAAGAATAAAATTCAGAAGTGTGAAGAAGAAATATCAAAATTAGAGTCTGAAATAGAGCGAATTGATAAAGTTTTAGCCAATCCGGAAGAACATAAAAAGGAATTTGAAAAAGGAGATATTTATAAAACCTATCAGGATTTAAAACATAAATTAGATGAACAAATGCTTTTTTGGGAAGAATTACATACCGAATTAGCTGAAAATGAGGCTTAAAATTAATATATGTTTTTCGCCTTTCTAATTATCATAAAATCAATACAATATATAAAAACATAATTATTTTCGGTTTGAATCGAAAAAAAACATAATAATTTTCGGTTTGAATCGAAAATTATTGTATTTTACAATAAAATTTTGAATCGAACGTATTATATTGATTATTTTTGTAAAAATTTAAAAATCACAATTTATGAAAAAATTTATGTATTTAATTCCAGTAATTCTATTGTTAGTAGCTTGCGGCAATAAAGATTTGGAAAAAATGAAGCAAGAAAATGAAAAACTTTTAACTGAGTTAAATTCAAAAGACTCAACTATTAATGAATTTTTTGGAACTTTAGATCAAATTGAAAGCAATTTGGCTGTTGTAAAATCAAAACAAGGTATTATTTCGCAAAGTACTAGCCAAAACAATGAAATTAGTCAGGATACCCGACAGCTAATAAATGATGATATTCAGATGATTAATGATTTGATGGAAAAAAACAAGCAGGAAATAGCTTCTTTAAAAAGCAAGTTGAAAAATTCAAATATGAAAATTAAAAAGCTTGAAGAGATGCTTGCCCGTTATGAAAAACAACTTCAGGATAAAGATGTTGAAATAGAACAGCTTAAGCAACAGTTATTAAATCTGAATTTTACTGTTGAAAATTTAAGTGCTTCTATTGATACACTTAAAAAGACCAATCAAGCCAAAGAAGAAGTAATTTCGCAAAAGACAGATGAGATAAATACTGCATTTTATGCTTTGGGTACAGAAAAGGAACTAAAGGAGAATAAGGTAATTACAAAAAGTGGTGGATTTATTGGTATCGGTCGTAATCAGAAAGTTCAGCAGGATTTTAATACTGACTATTTCAAAAAAATTGATGTAACTAAGGTTACTTCAATAAATATTGGAGGAAAGAAAATAAAATTGCTTACATCCCATTCTTCAAATAGTTATAAGCTCGAAGGAACTGAAAAGCAAGTTGATAAATTGGTAATTACAAATGCCAAAGAGTTTTGGAAAGTATCTAAATATCTGATAATTGTCGTTGAATAATCTGAATTGATTAAATAAAAAAAGAGGCTTTGTTTTCACAAAAGCCTCTTTTTTTATTTTGATTTTTACAATGTAATATATACTGAACCTTTGATATAAAAACCTTTAATACCAAATAATTTGGGTGCATCTGGTGTATCCAGATAAGTTAATCGATGATAAGCTGTGATTCTGAATAGTTTAAAAAGATTTTCTATTCCCCAAAATGCTTCCACATATGGTTTGTCGAAACTCATTACACTGAAAGGTGTAAGTTTTCTGCCATTAATAGTACCATCTGAAGTTTCTGCCATTATTCCATTCGGATTTGATGCATTTCTGAAATCATTTTTCTTATCTAATGATGAAAATATAAAGTTAGCACCAACGATTTCACGTAATTTTAAACGTTTAAACAAAGGAACTCTATTGAAAAACAAACCCTGAAAATGATGCATTACCATGCCTTCAACTGCTTGATCGGCTGCAAATTCCAGATAATTTACCATATTGTAACTTCTTTCACTTTCGAAGAAAGTTTCGTTGCCCTGAAATATTACGCCCAATGTGTAAGGAACTTTACCAAAAACTTTGGTTCCTGTTACAGAATAATTTAATTGTCCTAGAGCACCTAATTTCCATTTACGGCCAACGTTTAATGATAATTTATGGAAATTAAAATCGCCTCCAAGCACATTTTTTAAACCCATGGTGTATCTAAATGTCCATACATTACCTTGTTTTGCAGATATTCCGATGCGGTAATTATCTTTAATTAACCAAATATTTTTGGGAGCATACCTTAAACTATAACTAATTGTTGAGAGTTTGTAAGAATTTGAAACTGATCCATCAGCATTGTGATATCCGAAAATATAATCGCCTTGAGGATTAAAATCTTTGGTTTCTAAAACGATTTTATGATTTAAACCTTTACCATAGTCGGTTTCGAACCACAAACGGTTGGTATAATTCAAACTACTTTTATCAAGATAGCCTAACTGAGAAGATAATGAAAACATGATATTTACAAAAATATGCTCTTCTAAAAAACCAGGATCAATACCAAGACGTTCAACATCATAGCTACGTTTTATACCAATTTTTGTCCAGTATTTTCTTGATAAAAAATGTTCTACCTGTAAATTGTATTTCCATTCTTTATCTTTGGTACCATAAGCAGCATGTGTTTGCAAAATCCAATATTTGCTAAAATCGGGGTTGGTACGAAGGTTTAACTGAAAGCGATTACCTTCATATTTATTGTGTCCATAAAGTGTAATCCAGTGTCCTACATCTATTTTACCAACTTTATAAAAACCTTCCCAGGCTGTATTAATAAATACTCGCCAGAATTTAATACGTGGTGAATCTCGAATTGTATCAATGGCGGCATAAGCTCTTTCCATTACAGTTGAGTCGTTTGCACGTTCCAATCGTTGTTTTTTCCAGTAATCGTTGTCGTAATCCATTGAGTTTTGAACTACTTCTAAGTTATCACGGTAAAAATCTGATTCTTTGGGTTTGTTTGTTATAAATTTACTATTGTTTATATTAAATTTCATGATTAAACCTACTGAATTTTCGGTAAATTCTGTTACATCTACCAAAACTCTGGTTTTTTCGGGTACATAAGCACCGGCATCTGTTTTGATGTAATCTTGTTGAATATTATATCTTTCGATAAAATTTAAGTTAGCGCCTTTGCCTATTTCAACTGAAATTCTTTTGAGTGCATAAGTAGAATCTGTTATCCACATTTTACCGTTAAATGCCAGATCTTCTTTACGTTTTGCTTTAACTTTGAGCTCGAAACAACTTTGTCCATCAATCATCACTGTATCCATGATATAGATTTCGTAAAAGCCTAAAGCACCACGCGCTATGGGAGAAATAAAACTGCGATCGAAAATTTTAAGCCAGTTGTCGTAAAAATTATATTTTTGGAAAGAAGAACCTAAAAACTGAGCAAATAATTCGGGACTATCTACCAGTAGTCCAGTTAGTTTGTTGGCATTAATAACTTCTTTGTAGCGTATAGGGTTTCCTAGCGTATAAACATCTGCAATTGATTCTGATACAAGAAAGGGTAAAACAACTTTTCCATCTTCACCTGCTGCTTTTTTCAAACTATCAAAAACGGCTGCAAAGGGTTTCATGGTGCGATTATTTCTGAATTTTTCAGAAATATTATCGACGGAGATATCCACATTAACGTAACTTTCGTATTGTAAAGCATCTAGATTAACCATGTTATAAGCTTCTTTTTGTTTCCACACCTCTCGCAAAATACGCCATGATGGGTTTTCGCCAGCTTCTATCAATACTTCACCTAAGCTAAAAGAGGTAGGGATTAATTGAAAATCAACTACTTGGTTTTGGTTCTTTTTTATTTTTTTCGATTTGGTAATATAACCCATTACTTTTACAGTAAGCGAATCGCTTGCATTATTAAATTTTAAAGAATAATTTCCATTAAAATCTGTGGTAGATCCATTGGTAGTTCCTTTAAAATATACATTGGCAAAAGGGATTGGTTCATTGGTATTGGCATCCGTAATTTTGCCAGTTATTACTGCTTGTTGGGCATAGCCAACTATAGTTAGTAGTGTACAAATGAGTATTGTTGATATTAGCTTCATTTAAATTGTTAATTGATAAACTGAATAATAGAATTGTATTGTGTATTTTTTTATTTTAACCATTTTTCTTTCTTATACCAATCAGTGGCTTCTTTAACGCCATCTTCCAAATAGTATTTTGCTTTGAAACCTAAGTCTTTTTCCAAATCAGAAATATCGCACAACCAGTTTCTGGCTTTCAATACATTGTATTTGTCGCAGTTGAGTGTTGGTACTTTGCCAAACCAGCCATTTACGGTTTCGAGCAAAATGGCTATCAATTTTACAATAGCCAATGGCACATAAAGTTTGAAAGTTTTTTTATTAAGAATTCGTTTTGTAATATTGGCAAATTCTTTTGCAGTATAGCCTTTGCCATCTGCCACAAAATAAGTTTTGCCTATAATAGGGGAGGAGATGGCTTTAAAAACCACATCTACAAAGTCGCGAACATATATAAAAGTTAAGTATTGCTCTTTTAGTCCGATATAAGGTTCGATACCATCGTTGATAGTTTTGAAAAATACAAAATAATCTTTTTCGCGCGGACCATAAACGCCAGTAGGGCGGAGGGTAATTTGCGGAAAATCTTTTAATGAATTGATATATTTTTCAGCATTTAACTTACTGATTCCGTATAAAGTATCGGGATGAGCTGCATCATTGCATTTCACAGGTATGGTATCATTATCATTGCCTGGCCCATGAGCTGCCATACTGCTGACGAAAATAAACTTTTCGGGTATCGAGTTGCTTTCTATCAATGACTCTACCAAATTTTGGGTAGCTATAAAGTTAACTTTTTCGAAATCGCTTTTTTGTTGGGCTTTGGTAAGTCCGGCAGCATGTACAATATAATCGAATTTATGTTCGCTTAACTGAAGTTTTAAAGAGGATTTATCATCTAAGTTGATGTTTACAAAGTGGATACGACTGTCGGTGAGGTATTGTTTGCTGCTCGAATTTCGGATAGCCGCATAAGTTTCGAAACCCAATTCCAAAGCTTTTTCCACAATAAAACTACCGATAAAACCACTGGCTCCGGTTATTAATATTTTCTTCATTTTTAATAATTTATAAAACTACAAATACATCAATGTATTCAGAAGCAATTTGTAACGTAAGTATTACGCTATTAATTAATTTGCAAAAGTACAAAACTTATTTGATTTATAAGTTATTGGCATAATAAGTATATAAGTTATTGATGATTTTGCACTTAAATTAATTTACTAATTCGGATCTTAACTAAATTATATTTTTAAATCAGCTTACTTTTCAACTAAAATATTTTAAAACCATTAAACTTTACTTTTTTAAATACCTCAATAAAATTTTTAAATACCCTAGAATTTTGATAAAAAACCCCAATAAAATTTTTCTGTACCCTAATATATTTTAAACAAATATAAACGTAGATTATAAAACAATATGGGTACAAAAAAATATATTAGTGTATCCCAAAATATATTAGTGTATAACAAAAATATATTGGTGTACACAATGATAATGAGACTGTTTGAGATAAATTGCTAATTGGAGATAATAAATATATATTTTATGGAAAATAGAAATAAAAAGACCACTTTACATTGCTGTAAAATGGTCTTTTTTAATTATAGAATAAAATCCCAGTTCCCAAATTGCTTTTCCTTTGGGATTTCGCCTAACTTAATTTCTGACTTTTAAATCATTTTCGCATCTTCGCCTCTGGGTTTGCTTACCAGATATTTGAAGTAACTGCGGCGGCGTTTGTGCTGACGGCGTTCGAAATAGCTCCATAAATTTTGCATTTTTTCGTTGCTTTCAAACTCTACATTGGTTTCGGCTTTTTTATAACCTTTGGCAATAAGTTTGCGTGCTATATCACTAAACATCACCGCCAAAACACCTTTGTTTGCAAAATCGGGGCGAATACCTATAAAATACATATCAATGGTATCGTTCTTTTTATTGGCTTTTCGCAAATGATAAAAACCTAAAGGGAAAAGTTTACCATTAGCTTTTTGAAAAGCTTTAGAATAGGAGGGCATGGTAACACCAAAAGCAACAACTTTATTATTTTTATCTAAAACTACCGAAACAAACTCCGGATTTACCAGTTTAAGGTACTGTTTGAGATAAAATTCGGTTTGTTTTTCGCCAACAGGTGTAAAACCATACATCAAACCATAAATATTATTAATAATTGCAAAAATTTCATCCACATAAGGCATTATATCACTTAAGCTTTTAAACTTTGCAATTTTCAAATTTTGTTTTCGTTGCACAAAGTCTGAGACTTTAAGAAATTTTTCGGGTAATTTTGTTGGAATTTCCACCTCATATTCAACCCAATCTGCATCTTTATGATAACCGTTTTGTTCCAGATAACAAGCATAGTAAGGATAATTATATCTTTCAACAATGGTAGAAAGTTCGCTAAAACCCTCAATTAAAATACCTTCTGGATCAAAATCAGTAAAACCCAAAGGACCATGAATGGCTTCCATTCCGTTTTCGCCAGCCCAATTTTCGGCAGTTTGAAGTAAAGCTGTTGCTACTTCTTCGCTATCAATTATATCAAACCATCCAAAACGTGCATATCTGTTTCCCCATTTTTCAATAAAAGGCTTATGAATAATACCGGCAATTCGCCCTACAACTTTTCCATCATTGTATGCTAGCCAAAGTTTTGTTTCGCAAACCTCAAAAGAAGGATTAATATCCTTATCAAGCGTTTTCATTTCCTGCGAAATTAGTTGCGGAACAAAATATTTACAATCTTTATATAATTCAAGTGGAAACATTACAAAAGCTTTAAGCTCTTGTTTGTTAGTTACTTCTTTTATTTGAATTGACATAATTTTTTCTCCTTAATTTACAAAATAAATTTTAAGGTATGATTTGCAATTTCTTAGCATTTTTTGAAATTTTATCCAATGCGTAATCAATCTGTTCAAATGAATGAGTTGCCATCAATGAGAAACGGATTAAAGATGAATCGGAACTAACTGCCGGAGAAACAACTGGATTTACAAAAATACCATCATCAAATAGCATTTTTGTTATTTTGAAAGTTTTCAGATTATCTCTCACATAAAGTGGAATAATTGGAGATTGCGTATGACCAATGTCAAAACCCATAACTCTCAGATTATCTAAAGCATAATTTGTATTAGCCCATAATTTTTCGATGCGTTCGGGTTCGTTTATAATAATTTCAAGAGCGGCCAAAACGCTTGCAGTAGCAGCAGGAGTGATACTTGCACTAAAAATATATGAACGCGAATTATGTTTCAGAAAATTGATGGTATCTTTGTCGGCAGCAATAAAACCACCAATAGAAGCCAATGATTTACTGAAAGTTCCCATAATTAAATCAACATCATCGGTTAATCCGAAATGAGAAGCAGAACCGGCACCTTTGTTTCCGATAACACCTAATGAATGAGCTTCGTCCAAATAAATTGATGCTCCATATTTTTTCGATAGTTCAACTATGCCTGGCAAATTAACAATATCGCCTTCCATGCTGAAAATACCATCAACCACAATGAGTTTGATTTTATCAGGTTTACACGATTTCAAGGCTTTTTCGAGCGATGCCATATCGTTATGTCTGTATTTTAAAGCGCTTGAAAATGATAACCTTCTACCTTCAATAATCGAAGCATGGTCTAATTCATCAAGAATTATATAATCGTCGCGACCGGTAACAGCCGAAATTACACCCACATTAACCTGAAAGCCTGTTGAATACACCATAGCTTCCTCTTTTCCTACATATTTGGCTAATTTTTCTTCTAATTCGATATGTATATCAAGCGTGCCGTTTAAAAAACGAGAACCAGCACAACCCGAACCATATTTTCTAATAGCTTCAATAGATGCTTCTTTTATTTTAGGATGATTAGTTAAACCAAGATAACTATTTGAGCCAAACATTAATACTCTTTTACCGTTAATGGTAACAACGGTATCCTGATCCGATTCGATAACACGGAAATAAGGGTAAACTCCCAATCTTTGGGTTTGTTGTGGTAAATCGTACTTTGCTAATTTTTCTTGTAAAATTCTCATAAATTTTATTCTATTAAACTAGTAATATAGTTCTATATAAACCTGCAAATTTACATATTATTCTCTAATGATTAATATTAAAAAAAATTAAAAAGTCAGAAGCCAGGAGTTTGAAACCTAATACTGTAATAATTAAATTTATAAAAATAGTTTGTTAAGTAACATATATACAGATAAATAGATTAAAAAACATATAGCTTTTAGTATATATAAAATTGGTCTGAAAAACCTAAACCTAACAGGTTTTTAAAAACTGTTAGGTTTGAAATCAGTTGTTTATGATTTGGTATTTATAAAAGTAAATATCTTTATTTACTAGACTCATATATATTCTATGATTTACAATCTTTTAATTTCTACTTCAGTCTTTTGTTCCCGAATCATTTCTTTTTCGGGATTTCGCTTAACTCAACTTCCGTCTTAAACAATTTTCTCCAAAATTTTATCAG
>CAZWRD010000118.1:0-9999 GCA_964636105.1 uncultured Bacteroides sp. | reverse complement strand
GTTTTTTTATGTTTTGACGTTATATTTATTATCATTTTTTTTTAAAATATTTTATTCCTCTTTATCTGTTTGAATTCTAAGTACAAGTGTGATTGATTTTTAGTGCGTCTTAAATATTAAGACTATATTAATATTTGATTTTAAAACTATAATAATATTTATTTGTTATTTTGCAACTTGAAATTTTCTATATAATAATAAGGTCTAAATTTCGTTTTATTAATCGTATTAAATTCTTATTTTTATAATTTTCAGACATTTAAAAAATAAAGACAATGAAAGAAGAAAAAAACGTTAAACAAATAAAAAATCAAGAAATTACAAAAGAGCCAATACATAACTCCTTTTCGTTAAAACAAAGAGAACATGCTGAATTTCATAATTGTCATACAGAACAAAGTGTAAAAGACGATATTGCATTTCTTCAATTGGTTTACAAAGACAAACTTGATTTAAGCGCTGATGACGTAACCATAGATTTAATAAACAGTTTGAAAGTGATAAGTAAAGACATTTATTTCTTTCTGAAAACACTTGAATATGATCTTACTCCGCAAAATTACATTAAAAGCAAATATGAATTTATTCGTCATAAAATACCAAATGGGAATCCACATTTGTTTTATTTGGCTTGGAATGGTTTGATTAAAAATGACAGTTTCCGTCGTTTGTTACTTCAAACATTCAGTCTTAATAAATTTAATGATATATTGTGTCCGCAAAATATACCTGTGGTAGGCTCTCATATGACGCGTTATCGCACCAAATTGGTGTTAGCCAATGATATGGCTACAAACGAAGACGGATCAAAACGTACAAAGGGGCGCATATTAGATGATGGAAGTGGATTAAATATGCAGGAAGGCATTGTATGGTTGCCCAATGAAAAAGCGTTACCCTTATTTCCTCAAGCGTATGTACCACTAAATCAAACGCATGTGATTATGGTTCGACATGGAAAATCTATTCATGAATCTGGTGGCGATAATCCTGAGTTTGTTGGTTCAGGTTTTTGGGATACTTGGGAAAAAAACAGAAGAATTTCTGGGGCAAAAAGTAATTTTCTGAAAGAAGAAGGTATAGCCACTGCCCGCGAATTAGGCAAAGATTTTAAAATTGCTGTTGATATTTTAGATAAAAGTGGTTTTCCGCTTTGGTCGTGGTCAAAAGATTTGCCAATTCCAGTTTATGGAAGTGAATCGGAAAACACCGAACAAACTGCCCGTTACTTTTTGCAGGAAGCAGGCTATTTTAATATCGCTTTCAATTCTATGTTTGGCCTAAATTCGCAGAAATATGGAGCTTTAACTTTTATGCATAAAAATGAAATTCTGGAAGAAGCGATTAAAATATATAGTCATGGTAATGAACCCACTGCAGAAATAAAAGCTAAAGTTTCTAAAATGTTTAAAAATCGTTTTTATCACTATCCTGAAGGAGAAACATTGTTGGAAGCTGATTGGCGTATTGCTTTCAGTTTTATTGACTTACTGAATAAAAATTTAGGGAAAAGAATTATGTTGGCCGATCATTCGGGTGCAATTCGTGTTTTTGAAGCCATTATTCGCACCCTCGATTTTGCCGAATACAGCACCATAAAAGAGGCTCAAGATTCAATAATTGCACTATGTTATCAGCCGGGACGTAACCTGCGATATGATTATCTGCAAAAGAAAGAATTTCCGCTACGCAAACGCGAAAAAAAATAATCGATTAATAATGAAGATTTTAATCTTAGTTTTAATCATTACCAATCTATTTCTTCTTGCAAAGATGCTTAAATACAGAAAAGCATCTTTGCAGGATGAATTTTCGTTATTGCCAAACCACCAAGCCCTAAATAATTATCTTAAAAAAAATAATAAAGAAGCCTTAAATATTGCCATAATTGATATTGATAATTTCAAGGAATTTAATAAAATATGCATTAGTAAAGGAGATGAAGTTTTAAAAGAATTTGCTGAAGTTTTAAAGCAAAAATTATCTGAGAAAGCTTTTATTTCAAGATATCGATTTGGTGATGAATTTGCCTTGGTTTTTAGTACAAATTATGAAGTTGAAAAAGAATTAAACAATTTGAAAGATTTTTTAAAAAACCATCAAATGAATAGCTTACCCGAAATGCCCAATTACAGAATTGGTTTTTGTTATGGAATAAGTTTTTATGAAAATGATGAAAAAACATATAGTAAGCGATTAGAAAATGCTGAGTTTATGCTTGCTATGAAAAAAAGGGAAAATGTAAGAAATTAGAACCCATTTTGATTATGAATTACTAAATTTTTGTTTTACAGTAAAAAATCTAATTTTTAGAAACCCTCTTAAATTTTAAAGTCAACTAATTACAGAAGATTAAGCCTATATGAGTCTTGTTTTATGAAAATAAACAACAATATGGTAAACGACCAAAGAGAAGAACCCCCGTAACTAAAGAAAGGTAGCGGAATTCCAATTACAGGAAGTATGCCTAAAGCCATACCAACATTCACAAAAAAGTGCATAAATAAAATGGAAGCTACTCCATAACCGTATATACGACTAAATGCTGATCGCTGTCGTTCGGCAATAAATATAATGCGGATTAGCAATGCAATCATCAATCCAACTACAACAAAACTACCAACAAAACCCCATTCTTCGCCTACAGTACAAAAAATAAAATCGGTACTTTGCTCAGGAACAAAATTAAATTTGGTTTGGGTACCATTCAAAAAGCCTTTGCCCCAAAATCCGCCACTGCCAATGGCAATTTTAGATTGATTTACATTGTAGCCAACACCTTTTAAATCCACATTTTTGTCGAGCAATACATTAATTCTGTTTCGTTGATGATCTTGCAACACATTGTCGAAAACATAATCAACAATAAAAACAAAACTGATAATTAGTACAATATACGAGGCAAGAGTTATAATTGATTTTTTATTTCTTTTTACAAAAAAGAAAAGTAAAATACCAATACTCAATAAAATGGCAGAAAGGATAAATTTATTAATCAATAAAGCCAATACAAATAAAACAACAATTATCAGCCCAAATATCAAAATATTTCCCGATAAACCTTCGCGATACATCACCAAAATAAAAGCACCATACACCAAAGCCGAACCTGTATCGTTCTGAAGCAAAATAAATAGTGCTGGAACAATTAAGAACAAGCCAGCATAAATCTTAGTTCGCAACTCTTTGATATGAATATCGGTAGCACTCAAAAATTTTGCAATAGCCAGATTGGTAGCAAATTTTGCAAACTCTGAAGGTTGCATGCCAAAGCCTCCAATCTCGAACCAAGATTTAGCGCCTGAAGTAGTTTTTCCGGTAACCAAAACGGCTAATAATAACAAAAGGAAGAAAATATAGATACCATAGGCAAATTGTGAAAAGAATTTTGAGTCGATTGCCATGATAAACAATGCAATAAAGAGAGATGTTGTTATAAAGATTAATTGCCTGCCATAGCTTTGCGTAAAATCGAAAATACTTTTGTGGTTTTCGTCATATACAGCAGCATAAATATTAATCCAGCCCATAAAAACCAGAACTAAATATATGCAAACCAGCACCCAATCAATATTACCTAATATGTTTTTTTGTTCTCTCAACGTAAATTCATTAAATTTGCTTCTATCATTCTTTTTTCCAAATCGGTTCTTTTAACTTTTTTGGTTAAATATTTTTCCATCATCAAACTGGCAATAGGAGCAGCCCAAACTCCTCCAAATCCGGCGTTTTCTATAAAAACAGCTATCGCTATTTTGGGGTTTTTCATAGGTGCAAATGCAATGAAAACCGAATGGTCTTCACCGTGCGGATTTTGAGCTGTACCAGTTTTTCCGCATACTATAATGCTATCCATTCGTGCCATTGATGCCGTTCCTCCAGGTTCATTTACTACCTCATACATGGCATCGGCTACTACTTGGAAATATCTATCTTTTACTTTAGTAACATGTTTTTGCAAATATTCAGGATTTATCTTTTTGTCTTCGCCAATAGCTCTTACAAAATGAGGTGTATAAAAATAACCACGATTGGCAAAAATTGCCGCAATATTAGCCATTTGTAACGGGATAATACCCACTTCTCCTTGTCCGATACTTAACGAATAGATGGTGCTGAAAGCCCAACCACCATGTCCATAATGTTTGTCGTAAAATTTAGAATCGGGAATAAATCCTTTTTTAACGTTAGGTATATCAATATTTAAACGTTGCCCCAAACCAAAACTTTTTACTTTATCGTTCCATAAGTTAAGTCCGAGTTCGCTATCCAAAAAGCGGTTGTTTGCCAAGCCATGTTGGATAATTCTTCGGAAAACCTGATAAAAATAAGGATTGCAAGACATTTTGATAGCACTTTTTACATTGTAGGCATTGGGGTGATTATGACAACCAACCAATGATTTATCGCATGCAAAGCCTGAGTTCTCAGTAATAACTCCTTCATCTAAAGCAATTAATGCTTGTACAATTTTGAAAATTGAACCTGGTGGATACAATGCCATCAAAGCTCTGTCGAACAATGGTTTACTAGGGTCTTTAAGCAATTTGTTGTAATTATAACCTCTTACCCTTCCAACCAATAAGTTTGGGTCGTATGATGGAGTAGTAACCATTGATAAAATTTCGCCAGTAGCAGGTTCTATTGCAACAATACTGCCACGTTTGTTTTTCATTAACTCTTCGCCATAAGCTTGTAATTCAGCATCAAGGCTCGAATGTAAAACTTCACCAGCTATAGCCAAAGTATCGAAAGCACCATTCTGAAAACTCCCTTTTTCACGGTTAAAAACATCAACCATTACAATTTTTGATCCCTTTTTGCCTCGCAAAAATTGTTCGTAATACTTTTCTAAACCGCTCATACCTATATAGTCGCCAGGTTTGTAATACGAATCCTTATCGGTAATATTGCTACCAACTTCTCCAATATAACCAAGTGTATGAGCAGCTATTGGATAAGGATATTTGCGAAGCGTTCGAGATTGAACATAAAAACCACTGTATTTGAATAGTTTTTCCTGTAAATAACCATAGTTTTCTTTCGAAATCTGTTTTTCGAAAATGGATGCAGCATAAGGAGAGAAATCTCTGGCTTTTTTCAGTTTAATATCAAAAACCTGCTTAGAAATGCCAATTAATCTGCATAATTCTAGTGTATCAAAAGCTTTTACTTGTTTGGGGACAACCATTAAATCGTAAACAGCTTCGTTGTAAACCAGTAATTTGTTGTTGCGGTCGTAAATTAAACCTCGCGCAGGATACTGAGTAACAAACCGAAGTGCATTCCGATTTGCAGAAATGATATAACTATCATCAACAATCTGAAGAAAAAATAAGCGGGCAATAAATATAAGACCTGTTATCACAAAAATAGTGATAACAGTATATTGTCTGCTGCTATATGTTTTCTTCATTGCTGATTATAAAAGCTTTTTTAGATATTAATATCTTTTTTTGCTTGGACGACCTGTTCTGCTGTTTCTGTCTGATTCTCTGGTATTTCTTGGAGCATCATTTTTAGCTCCATCGTCGTTTCTTTTTCTGAAACCACCACCATCATCGCTTCTTTTCTTGAAACGATCGCTACTGCCTCCACTACCTTCGCTGCGACGTTCTCTTCGGTCGTCGCCACCACGTTCACGATCGCCACGATATGAAGAACGTCTTTCACCACCACGATCGCCACGGTCGCCACGATAAGAAGAATGTCTATCGCCGCCTCTGTAACCGCCGCCACCACGTCTTCCTTCAGAAGAATCACTATCTCTGCGTGGTGAAGATTGTTCTAATGCAACTACTCTATCGCCATATTTTACCTTTTTAAATGCTGCAAGCATTGTATCAAGGTATGTAGCTTCTACTTCAAAGAATGAATAGGTATTCAGAATTTCGATTTTACCGATACGGATATCTCTGATTTGCATTACATCATTTACCAACCCAATTAAATGAGGAGGTTGCAATCCATCCATTTTACCCAAATTAATAAATAATCGGGCAAAACCATCGGTAGTATTTGATCTTCTTGTTTTTTCCGGAGCTTTTTCGCTCACATTCAAATCAGGTGCATTGCTGTAGTATTCCAGAAAACGGTTAAACTCAACAGAAGCAAAACGTTTGATAACATCTTCTTTGCTCAGATGATCGAGTTTTTTGTAAATAACTGGCATGAAATCTGCAATTTCTTCGTCTTTTATTTCAACGTTTTCCATTTTATCTATCATGTGGAAAAGTTGCTTTTCGCAAACTTCTTTACCATTCGGAATTTTTGCCATTTTAAAGGTCTTTCCTATCTGGCGTTCGATATCTTTAATTTTACCTCTTTCGCGCATATTGGCAATAATGATAGAAATACCGTGCTTATCGGCTCTTCCGGTACGACCACTACGGTGGGTATATGCTTCTGTTTCGTCGGGTAAATTATAATTAATTACGTGAGTTAAATCATTAACATCCAAACCGCGGGCAGCTACATCGGTAGCTACAAGCATTTGTAAATTTCTAACTCTGAACTTACTCATTACATTATCGCGTTGTACCTGCGACAAATCGCCATGTAAAGCATCGGCATTATAGCCATCTTTGATTAACCAATCAGCTACTTCCTGAGTTTCTCGACGGGTACGGCAAAATACAATAGCATAAATATCAGGATAATAATCGGCTATGCGTTTAAGTGCCAGATAACGGTCTTTGGCATGTACCAAATAGCAATAGTGTTTTACATTATCAGAGCCGGAATTACGCGAACCAACTGTAATTTCTACAGGGTTTTTCATGTAACCGCGGGCTATTCTTTCAACCTGAGTTGGCATGGTAGCCGAAAACAATAAAGTATTTTTTTCTTTTGGTGTATCTTTTAGTATTTCATTTATTTCGTCCTGAAATCCCATATCGAGCATTTCATCGGCTTCATCCAAAACTACATATTTGATAGTAGTAAGATTTATTCTTCCGCGACGCATTAAATCGAGCATACGACCCGGTGTAGCGACAATAATATTAACCCCTTTGGTTAATTGTTTGATTTGAGTTTCGATATTGGCACCACCATAAACAGGTACAATTCGAAAGTTGTTGATGTATTTACTGAAATCTTTTAAGTCGCCAGCAATTTGAATGCACAATTCACGGGTTGGGCATAATATCAATGCTTCGGGGGTAAAAAGTTCACAATTTATTTTGTGGATTAAAGGTAATCCGAAAGCGGCTGTTTTTCCTGTACCGGTTTGTGCAAGGGCAACAATATCAGTATCTCTTTCCAGTAAAACAGGGAGTACAGCCTCCTGAACGGGCATCGCTTTTTCAAATCCTAATTCTTCAATAGCTTTTAAAATTCGAGAGTCAATACCCAATTCGCTAAATGTCTTCATTATATATAAAATTAAATTAATCTGCAAAATTACGCTAAATCTTTGACTTTCCGAAAAATAATTTCATCTGTTTGCATTTTTTTATTTATATGCAGCTATGGAACTTGCCAAACAAAAATCTGCTTGTATGTGATTTTTTTTAAAATGGATAGAGTGCAAAATTTTTTCTGAACGTTTTTAATTCTTAGTTGTAATCATAGTATAATTTTTAAAAATGAATATCATGAACTATATTAAAAAATTCAACATTCTTTTAGTACTGATCGGAATTAATATTTTGTCACTTAAAGCTCAAAAACCCGAAAAGGTTTATTCTGTTGTAAAACAAATAAAATCAATTGATTGGTATCGAACTCAGGCTAAACTATGGAAACAGGAAATTGCTAAAGATACTGCCAGCGAAACAGCCTGGGTCAACTTTTATGCAGCCAACCGTATGGCAAGGATGACTGATTTTGAAACTTGGAATAAGGAAAAAGGGGATTATTTTATGGATTTGAAGGCAATAGTAAGCAGGGTTGAAAAAGCAATACCCAATACCTATGAGTATTATCACATAAATGTTTGGGATAAAGGTATTTACGATAAAACCCAGACCGAATATTTGTTTAAGGCAATGAAAATATATCCCGACCGTATGGATTTAATCAGTAATTATGTGAATTATTACGAAATAAACCGCGACAAGGAAAATATGAAAAATTACTGCAGCAAATGGTTCAACAATAACGAAATTTCGGCCGGCATAATTGCATATAATTACAATGTATTAAGCACTTTAGAAGACAATGCCATTATTTTTACCAATGGCGACAACGATACTTATCCGCTCTGGATATTGCAATATGCCAAAGGCATAAAAAAGGATGTAAGTGTTTTTAATGTAAGTTTGCTACAGATAGATAGCTACAGAGATAAATTGTTTGCCGAAATCAGAATACCGGCTTTTGATACCGAAAAATTTATGAAAACATATAAAGAGGAAATGGATTATCCGCAGGCAATTATTCGTCATATTATCCAAAATACCGATCGGCCGGTGTATATGGCATCAACTATGAGTAATGAATATTACAAAGAATTTGAAAAAGACCTTTATCTTACCGGATTGGCTTTCCGTTATAGCAAATCGGACATAGATAATACGGCCATTATCAGAAAAAATTATGAAAAAAACTTCCTTCTTGATTATATAAAGATTAATTTTACCAATGATTTATCGGAAACGGTAGTAAGTCAAATGAATATGGGTTACCTTCCGGTATTATTCAAATTGTATGAACATTATGGATTGACAGGCGAAACTGAAAAAAGAGCAGAAGTTAAAAAGCTTGCAGCAATTATTTCGGTAGCCGCAGATAAAGAAACAGAAGTAATGCCCTGGTTCGAAAAATAACAGGAATGGGAATTTTTCATAAAAAATACACAAAACATAGCATAACTGAGCTGATGCAATTCGTCAAAAGCGGGAACAAAGCCGCTTTTGATGAATTGTATAACAGATATGCCCATAAGATACTGATGTTTTTTTACAGTATGCTTGCCAATGATAAAGATAAGGCTCAGGATTTTACCCACGATTTGTTTCTGAAAATCATAGAAAAACCCGAACATTATGATATGAGCCGCAGTTTCGATACTTGGATTTTTACACTGGCCTACAATATGTGCAAAAACGAATATAAAAAACTCAAAATCCGTCTGGAACATCAAAAAGAACAACAATTTACGGCAGAAAATACAGTTTATATAAATGATGGTTTCGACAAGGAACTTTATCGCAAACAACTGCAAAAACATCTGGAACAGCTTGACGAAGAACACAAAAGCATTATTATCCTTCGTTTTGAAGAAGAATTAACAGTAAAAGAAATTGCTCAAATTGTAAATTGCCCTGAAGGAACCGTAAAATCCAGAATTTTTTACACCCTGCAGGCGCTGTCAGTCAAATTATCCGTTTTTAATCCGTTAAACAATTAAGCCTTATGCAAAAAGATATATTTCAACAGATTCCGAATTTCGACCAATTGCTCGAAAATAAAACTTTTGATGAATTAAGCATTTCTGAAAAAGAAATGGTATTGCAACATATTACTCCTGAAGACTATGAACAATACCGCAGTGCTTTTTTTAAGCTCAAAAGCGAAATAAAGCAGCAGCAATTAAAACCCGATTTGCTAAGAAAAAAAGCTTTAATGCAGGCTTTCGACCAAAAATACAACCAAAAATCCGATACATTTATAATGCGGTTTGTCAATTATAAAATACCGCTGTATCAGACAGGTATTGCAGCTACTTTGATACTGGTTTTTGTATGGTTTTTTCATAATCCTGTCGAAAAAATCAAATATGTAAATACCACCGATACAGTTTATGTAGAAAAACCGGTTTATACTGAAGTGGTAAAAAAGCCGGAACTTATCAAAGAGGTTAAACCTGAACAGAAAACCGCTGTGAAACAGGCAAGCAAAAAAACCTTACCAACAGAAAAACCCAATTATTACAAAGAAAATCTGGCAAATAATATTTTATCGAAAATGCAGAGCGTTCATGAAATGAAACGAGGCAATAATATAGGTAAAGATTCGGTTTTGCTGGCATGGATAATGCCTGTGAGGTAGAGG
>CAZWRD010000117.1:2879-10001 GCA_964636105.1 uncultured Bacteroides sp. | reverse complement strand
ATCAGTAAGTGAAAAACGGATTCTTCCATCTCTAAAGCCCTGTTTTGCAGGGCTTTTTTTATTAATTTCAATACTTTTAAATATTATGACAAAGATAACAACTAAACTAAATCTTACAAATCCTAAAAAATGTTAAAATTTAATATTTTTTCAACACACTAATTTCCTGAACCATAAAAAATTAACCGATTTTCCATTTCAGGACAACACAAAAACCTTCGCTTAAAATGTCAATATCTGTCATTTAGTTAATCAGCAATGCATTAAACGAAGCCGAAGTGTTATTCAATTAATCTAATCCAGCCGCATCGAGGCGATATTATGGTAAAACAATAAATTTCCAACAAACAAAAGCAGCATAGCTGCGACATTAATTGGAATATTAGAAAATATATAATTACAAACACAACCGAATCAAATCCATTTTCAATTAATAAAAACAAAAAATCTTTTAAAAATTCTGTCGCCGCTATGCGGCTTAAAAAATATTACTTCTTTATTTTGCTACCATAATACCGCCGCCATGCGGCTATAGTAAATAATTTTGCTCAATTAATCATTTACTTATTTACTCAATTACTCATTTACTAACATCAAATCGATATTTCTACACTTCAAACCGTTATTTCATGCAATTGAGTAAATATAATACTCAATCAAGTCGATATTACAAACAATTGAGTAAATATAATACTCATTCAAATCGATATTACAAATAAATGAGTAAATATAATACTCAATCAAATGGATATTACGAACAATTGAGTAAATATAATACTCATTTAAGTCGATATTACAAGTAATTGAGTAAATATAATACTCAATTAAGTCGTTATTTCAAACAATAAAATGAATATAACAAGCAATAAAATGGCTGTAATGAAAAACGAAATGAATATGAGGAGCAACACAATCCCTATATTAAAAAACAAAATCGTTATTACGATAAACATAATCCATATATCAATCTACACAATCGATATATTGAAAATCAACATTCATATTTAAAAAAACTAAACGCTGATATCAGAAAACCAAATGATTATATTGCATAACCATTTCATAAATTAAATCAATGTAATTTAAACTACAGGGAAAGAAAAACAGAAAATTGTGGTGTTTAAAAATTTAAGGGAATTTAATACGATTTTACCGTATTAAATCCCCTAAAAAAATGGATAAACAAATGATGTCATTTTACACGAAACGAAGAATTTCTACCAAAGTGATTTGTAAACTAGTTCAATTTGGTATTACAAAGTTCTATAATCTGATAAAAAAAATAATTAAAAGAAAGCTCTATTCCTTAATTATTTTTCTGTAAAGTATGGTGTTTTGATATGCAATTTTTATAAAGTAAATACCTTTGGCATATTTTTGAGTATTTACAATCGTTTTATCTATAAATTTATCTTTTTCCATTAGTTGTCCTAATGCATTATAAATCTGGTAATCTGATGAATAATTATTGGTGTTTAGTTCAATATTTATTTCATCTTTTGCCGGATTTGGGTAGATTTTTAATTCAACTTCTTCTTTATTTTCCTTTATACCAGTATTGAAATAATAAATCGTATTAGATGGCAATGAATTACAGCCATAGTAAGAATTAGAAACAACAACATAATATTCACCTACATATTGAGGGTAAAATGTATTTGTTACTTCATCAACAAGGAATCCAAAAGTAGTTGAAAACCATTTGTTTCCTGTAATTGAACTTGAGACCAATGAATTGCCAATCTGAACTATTGTTGGAGTTGGAGGTAATGGGATGATGTTGATTAACATTGATGTTGAAGGACCCCAACCATATTGATTACAAGCTTTTACTGATAAAAATCCACTTTGAGAATTTTGCATAAAGTTAATGGTCAAACTATTGGTAGTTGTGGTATCGATATTTCCATTGGGCAATTGCCAAATATAATATGTGGCATTGGCGACAGCTGCTATTGTGTATGTTTGGGAATTGTTGCCATAACAAATAGAGGGATTACCATTTATAATTCCAATTGAGGCTGGTAAAGTTCCACCTATAGCAATAGCGTAATCTTTGTTTAAAGTGCAATAATTACTTGTATCTGTTACGCTTAAGTTCAACAAACCACTGGTAGAATTTCCCCATTGCACATTTATACTATTGCTGCCCTGTCCCGAAATGATATTTCCGTTATAGCTTGTCCAGTTATAAATATAATTTGAGTTGTAAACACTTGAATATAGTTCTGTTTGAAATGCCTGTGTCTGATTCTGTCCGATAATATATACATCTGGAGCATTTTTAAAAGTAATGTCTAACTGACTTTCGTCACCAAAGCCACAAAAATTTTCTCCTCTTACTATAATTGTACCATCATAAACAGTTTGACTTACATTAACATTAATCGAATCTGTAATACTAAAGCCATTCATCCCTGAAGGAAGCGTCCAATGATAAGTTGTTGCATTATTGATAGGGGGACAGCTATAAACGAGGTTGTTGCTTCCTTCGCAAATATTTGTCAAACCCATAATGCTTAAAGCTGAATCTGGTTTTTGTATAACATTGATTTGCATACTGCTGCTATCGCCATAACCACAAAAATTTAAACCTCTTACAGAAATAGTAACCGGATTACTAATGTTGTTAAAACTCATTGTTATATTATTTTGATTACTACTTGTGGTAGTACCATTTGGCAATCGCCATTCGTAAAACATTGCATTGGGAATTGTGGAAACTGCAAATGGTTTAGAATCGCCTGAACATACAGATGAAAAACCAGAAATATTTCCAGCTGGCTGAGGTAGTGGATTTCCTTGAATAAGTAAGGTAGAAGCCTGACTTTCACCACAACCGTTGATAGCTTTTACCATCAGACTTCCAGTTGTGTAATTCTGATTGAAATTGAGACTAATTGAATTTGTATAACTAAGTCCTGATGCACCATTTGGTAGAGTCCATATATAGGATTGTGCATTACTTACATTGTTAACACTGTATATTAAATTGTTTTGACCACCACATACTGAAGTAGTTCCATTTATACTTCCGTAAATAACCGGAACAGAATTGTTAACACCCACTTGTAATGTTTTGGTTGAAAGTAAATTGCTTTGATTATCATAAACTTGAAGGAGTATTATACCTGATTGTGCATTCTGATTTACATTTATTAAAATAGAATTTAAAGCACTGTTTCCTGAAAAACCCTGAGGTAAAGTCCAGCTGTAATATGCAGCATTAGGTTGTGGACTGATATAATACCAGATATTTGTTTGACCATTACATACATTTGAAGGTCCATTAATTTGATTCTGAAGTTTTACATAAACTGAATCTCTTGCTATAATATTGGGTACAACTGTGGTGTCTTTTATTGTAACATAATACCAGCCCGAAGTTGTTGGCGTATATTGTGTATTAAAAGTATTTGCAATAATGTTGTTGTTGTGAGTCCAGTAAACTATCGAGTTTATATCATTGCAAACAAGGCTTACTTCATCAATGCCCCATGTATCCCAGCTTGTAGAAGAGGTTGCTAACTGTGCCCATCTGAACTTAGTATTTGCTGTATAAATATTGTTGGGTAAATTATTTTGATAAGCATTCCAAAAATAGGAAGTGCTTTGTAGCTGTTGGGATGTTGATCCAAATGGAGTCCAATACCCACCGCTACCGGGAGAAATGGTGTTAAAAGGAGGAGTTGGTGAAAGATTACCAACTGCATTTAGATTAGTGCCCGGGAAATCTGTCCATATTAAACCGTTATTAACGGAATATTGCATATGTACTCCTTCATCTGTAGCATCAGGATCTTCGCAAGCTCCGGCATTTGAAGTTATTCCATACATCATCCACCATTTTATTTTGCAACCGCCTGTGCTGATATAGGGTGTTAAATCAAAAGCTTTGGTTGTTAAGCTTCTTTCTTGAGAGTAGGTTGATCCAATCCATGCAAAAGCTCCGTTAGGACCTGCCTGTCCCGGTACTCCTATATTGCATGTTGTGGGTGGAACACCACCTGTAAACGGACATTGACAAGGATTATCGAAAGCTGGATTTGCAAATGTGCTTGTCCAATTTGAATTTAGAACTTGGTTGTTAAAATTTTCGTTAAACTCATAAGCACAAGTGCCTTGCGACATTAGTTCGATAGTGCTTCCTACTTCAACTATCAGTGTATCTTGGTAAGGAATACTGCCATAGGAGGCAACCGCATTAATGCTACATTGTGCGAAAGCTGAATTTGATAAAAATCCAATAAGTAAAAATCCGAGTAATAGTTTAATAATTTTCTTCATTTGTTTGATTTTTTGATGTTTAAAATATTCTAAAATTGAATAACAAAATATATTAATTACAAATTTACTTAATATTATTGAATAGATTCAATTTTTGGGAAAAAGTTGCAATTTCAAAATTGAAAAATGATATTTAATGCTAATTTAGATTTATTATAAATACTTCAAATCTGCTTATTACTCAAAATGTTTTTATAATTTAGCTTTGTTAAAAAAAAAGGCTATGCGTATAGAAAGACTCAAGAAAACCAAAGAAATACGAGCCAACGATGAAGTTGACTTATCTTTGATAAATCCATTAATTTTGAAATACAATGGTAAAAAAGGAAATCTGATTCCGATTTTGCAAGGTACTCAACAAATATATGGTTATATTCCGAAAGAAGCTTTTGTGAAGATTTCTGAAGAAACAGGTTTGAAATTAAGTGATATGTATGGTGTAGCAACTTTTTATGCTCAGTTCAGATTGAATCCAGTTGGTAAACATATTATTAAAGTTTGTCATGGAACGGCTTGCCATGTTCAGAATGCCAATTTGCTTACCGAAGCTTTACAGGAATATTTGGAAGTTCTGGATGGCGAAACCACTGAAGATCGCTTATTTACACTCGAATCAGTTGCATGTCTGGGTTGTTGTTCATTGGCACCTGCCATGATGATAGGCGATGATACTTATGCTAAACTCACAGGTAAAGAAGCCGTTAATATTGTTAAGAATATCAGAATTAAAGAAAATAACTAAGCACAGAATACCAGATTAAAATGGAAAAGACAAAAGTTATAGTCGGATTAGGAAGTTGTGGAATAGCTGCCGGAGCTCAAAAAACATATCATAAAATTGAATTGTTGATGAATACTGAAAAACTGGATTTTGAGTTGAAAAAAACCAGTTGTATAGGAATGTGTTTTCGTGAACCATTAGTAGAAATTGTTGATAAAAATGGTTCTTATTTATATGGTAATGTGGATGAAAAGAGAATAGAAGAAATTCTGACAAAACATATAAAAAATAATGAACCCATTAAAGATTATGTAGTTGCAACCAAACTATTTGAAACCGAAGACAATAAATTTTTTGATGCTCAGGTAAAAATTGCTTTGCGCCATTGCGGAATGATTGATCCTGAATCAATAGAAGATTATGAATCACAACAAGGATATTTGGGAATAAAGAAAATAGTAAATGAAAAAATAGGCTATGAAGCTGTAATTCAATCTATTTTAGATTCAGGTATTCGTGGTCGTGGAGGCGGCGGTTTTTCTACCGGTATGAAATGGCGTTTTGCCCGCAACAATCAATCTGCTGAAAAGTATATTATCTGCAATGCCGATGAAGGTGATCCGGGTGCATTTATGGATCGTTCCTTACTTGAAGGTGACCCGCATGCAATATTAGAAGGCATGATAATAGGAGCTTATGCCATTGGTGCAACTGAGGGTGTGATTTATTGCCGTGCCGAATATCCGTTAGCTATCAAACGACTGAATATTGCCATTGAACAGGCTCAGCAAAAAGGCTATTTGGGTAAAGATATTTTTGGTTTGCAAGGTTTTAACTTCGATATTCATATAAAAGAAGGTGCCGGAGCTTTTGTTTGCGGCGAAGAAACTGCGCTGATAGCTTCTGTGGAAGGTGAAAGAGGTATGCCCCGCAAACGTCCGCCATTTCCTGCCGAATCGGGTTTGTGGCGTAAGCCTACCAATATCAATAATGTAGAAACTTTTGCGAATATTCCCTGGATTATTTACAACGGTGCTTCTGCATATAATAAATACGGAACTGAAAAAAGCAAGGGAACCAAAGTTTTTGCCTTAGCCGGAAAAATCAATCATTCGGGTTTGGTTGAAGTTCCGATGGGAATTACCATCCGCGATATTATTTTCAAACTGGGTGGCGGCATACCAAACGGAAAGAAATTTAAAGCAGTTCAGCTGGGTGGTCCCTCGGGAGGTTGCATCCCTGAATTTCTGGCTGATACCGTAGTGGATTACGATTCGGTAAATGCTACCGGAGCCATTATGGGTTCGGGCGGTATGGTGGTGATGGACGAAGATACCTGCATGGTGGATATAGCCAAATTCTTTCTGAATTTTACGCAGGAAGAAAGCTGTGGAAAATGTACTTTCTGCCGCATCGGAACCAAACGTATGCTCGAAATTCTCGAAAGAATTACCGAAGGCAAAGGCAAGCATGAAGACATTGAAAAACTGGAAGAACTGGCGGCACAAATCAAGGATAATTCGTTGTGCGGACTGGGACAAACGGCTCCTAATCCGGTGCTTACTACCCTTAAATATTTCCGCGATGAGTACGAAGCCCATATTTTTGCTAAGAAATGTCCTGCAAAAGCTTGCAAAACATTGCTTACTTACGAGATAATTCCTGACAAATGTACTGGTTGTACCATTTGTGCGGTAAAGTGTCCGGTAAAAGCCATTACTGGTGAACGTAAACAAGTTCATTTTATCCATCAGGAAGCATGTATTAAATGCGGCGATTGTTATTCGAGATGTAAATTTGAAGCTATTTCGTTGCAGTAAACAGATAATAATATTTAGTAACTAGAAATAACTCTAAGGGCTGAGCCGAATTTGTAATTCGGCTCGAAACATTGTTGAATTTGTAATTCAATTTTTTGAAAACAAAGTAATCATAATCAAATATAATCGTTTTTTTAAATTTGCTTTATATGTCAACAGGGGATTAAATAAAAAGACAAATCGTTGAGCTGCGAATATGCTATGAGCTGAGCCGAATTTGTAATTCGGCTCGGAACATCGTTGAATTTGTAATTCAATTTTTTGAAAACAAAGTAATCATAATCAAATATAATC
>CAZWRD010000117.1:0-2779 GCA_964636105.1 uncultured Bacteroides sp. | reverse complement strand
GTTTTTTTAAATTTGCTTTATATGTCAACAGGATATCAAATAAAAGACCAATCAAAGCCATATTACCTTACATTTCAGGTAGTATATTGGGTTGATATTTTTACAAGACCAATTTACAAGGATATTATTATTGAAAGTTTAAAATATTGCCAAAAAGAAAAAGGGCTTGAAATATTTGCTTATGTTATAATGAGTAATCATATTCATATTTTAGCCAGAAGTGCAACAAATGAATTAAGTAATACGATACGGGATTTTAAAAAATATACGAGCAAAAAAATTGTAGAAACAATACTAAACAGTTCTATTGAAAGCAGAAAAGAATGGATGATAAGATTATTTAAACATGCTGCAAAACGGCAGAATAAAGCAGGTGAATATCAGTTATGGACACATGAAAACCATGCCATTGAAATATCAGGTAATACATTCATAGAAACTAAAGTTAAGTATATTCATAATAATCCGGTAAGAGCAGGTATTGTTAATAATCCTGAAGATTACCGTTATTCAAGTGCAGTTTCTTATGCTGATGAAAAAGGATTATTAGAAATTATACCAGTAACATTTAGTTTAAAAACTTTTTAATAAATGATTTTAAATAACTGCAATGTCGATAATTACAAATTATCTTTTGTTTCGAGCCGAATTACAAATTCGGCTCAGCATCAGTAATCGAAGCAAATAACGCTGAGATTAAAATTTTTGAAAAAAATAATATTAGTAATAGATAATGAATTTAACCATTAACGATTGAAGATTTTAGAATAAAATAAACTACAAAGCAAAAAATAAAAAAACAGTACTTCACAAGCTTAATTCCTTATAGGAGAGGATGGGCTGAAGTCAATAAAAATAAATCACAAACTCAATAAAATGGGCAATAGCGTAAATATCGTTTTAAACGGTCAGATAGTAAGAGCTTCTTCAGATGAAAGCATTTTGGAAGTTGCCAACCGTAATAATATCTCAATTCCAACTTTATGCAACGATCCCCGTATCGAACCTTATACATCCTGCTATGTATGCGTGGTTGAAGTAGAAGGCATGAAGGGATTACAACCCAGCTGTTCTACCAAAGTAAGAGAAGGAATGGTGATTACCACTGAAAACGAAAAAGTAAAAAAAGCCCGCAAAACCGCTTTGGATTTGCTGCTTAGTAATCATTATGCCGATTGCGCGGGACCATGCAAGCAAACTTGTCCTGCTGGTGTTGATGTGCAGGGCTATATTTCTTTGATAGAAAAAGGCTTATACAACGATGCCATTGCATTGATAAAGGAAGTAAATCCGTTGCCTGCAATTTGCGGAAGAGTCTGCGTTCGTCCGTGCGAAGTTGCCTGTCGCCGCAATTTGCTCGACGAAGGTGCTGCTGTTGGGATTGACTATTTAAAACGCTTTGCCGCAGATAAAGATTTGGAATCCATCACCCAGTTTGTTCCAGTAGTTAAGCCTTCTACCAAAAAGAAAGTGGCGGTAATCGGAGCCGGTCCCGGAGGTTTATCAGCGGCTTATTTCCTTCAGATAGAAGGTCATCAGGCAGATATTTACGAAGCAAGCCCTAAAGCTGGTGGCTGGTTGCGTTATGGTATTCCCGAATATCGTTTGCCCAATGATTTGCTTCAGGCTGAGGTTGATAATATTACCGAATTAGGTGTAAATATATTTTACAATAAAAACCTGGGTGGCAATCTAAGTTACGAAAAACTAAAAGAAAAGTATCATGCAGTAATTCTAACTATCGGTTCTCAAAAAGGTACCACAGTTGGTTGTCAGGGTGATGATGCCGAAAATGTATTTTCGGGTATTGATTTCCTGAAAAAAATGGAAGTAACCGGACAGAAATATAATTTTGCCGGCAAAACCGTTGCAGTAGTTGGAGGAGGAAATACGGCCATGGATTGTTGCAGAACATCCATACGTTGCGGAGCCAAAAAAGTTTATGTAATTTATCGCCGTACCGAAAACGAAATGCCTGCCAATCCAATCGAAATTCACGAATCTAAGCTGGAAGGTGTTGAATATTTGTTTCTTACAAATCCAACCAAAATTAACAAAGATAAAGAAGGCAAGTTAAAAACCATGACTTGCATCAAAATGGAATTGGGTGAGCCCGATGCTTCAGGCAGAAGAAGACCAGTTCCGAAAGAAGGTTCTGAATTTGAGATTGCATTGGATTATGTTTTGGCAGCAATCGGACAAAAAACAGAAGTTAATTTTCTGGAAGACATTAACCGTTTTGCCGATGATGGTGAATTAAAAACCACCAAATGGGGCGATCTGGATTGTGATAAAAACACATTACAAACCGGAATTAAATCGGTATTTGCAGCTGGCGACGGAGTTACCGGACCTGCCACTTTAATTCAGGCAATTGCTCAGGCAAAAGTTGCCAGCCGAAGTTGTCATCAGTATTTGATGGGTTTACCAATTGAAGCTGCTCAAAAAGAGTTTTTAAGCAAAAGAGATAATTTCAAACCACAAGCTAAAGAGGATTATATAGGATGTTATCCAGTACAAACAAGAGAAGAAATGCCAACTTTAAATCCCAAAAACCGCAATAATTTCGAAGAAGTCGAACTGGGTTATAAAGATGAAAAAGTGGCATATCACGAAGCACAACGTTGTTTGGAATGTGGTTGCAGCGAATACTTTAGCTGCGATCTGAAAAAATATTCAACAGAATACAATGCCGGGCAAAATCATTTTGAAGGTGAATTTATCGAACATCAGGTAAATTTCGACCATCCATTTATCGAAATTGATAATAACAAATGTA
>CAZWRD010000116.1:0-10030 GCA_964636105.1 uncultured Bacteroides sp. | reverse complement strand
CTCCTAAAAGGAGAGGAGCTACAGAAGTGCTTCGATGTAATAATATATTAAATTTCAATTATTAGGTTTCTTCAGCAACTTTCGCAACGAAGCAGACACCCTTCTCCTATTAGGAGAATGCCTGTCCCGATTTTTATCGGGAGGCCGGGGATGAGGTCGTTAAAAGACGCAAAGAAAAATCAGTATTACATGTCCCGAGAGGAACGATTCGGGAATCAGTGTTTCAGTATTCTTCCGGCTTCAATCCATTTTACATATCACATTTTACATCATCAATTTTATATTATACTTATACCCTGGGGCAATATAATTATGATGTAAAACAAAAAAGGAACATATTTTTACTTTCAATAAACACAAGTTTGCAGGCTTTTCTAAAACAAAAAATATAATTATCTTTGCAGCATGCAATAAAAGCATATATATTCATTTTTTATCAGCAAATATTAATATCAAATAAAGCATGAAAAAATCAATATTCACATTTTTAGCATTATATATGCTAATTTTTCAATTTGCCCGTGCCGACGAAGGCATGTGGCTACCAATGTTTGTATCGCGTTTAAACCATGTTGATATGCAAAAACAAGGCTTGCATCTCACCGCCGAAGAAATTTACAGCATCAACAATTCAAGTTTAAAAGATGCCATCATCCAATTTGGAGCTGGCTGTACCGGCGAAATTATTTCGGCCGATGGTTTAATTCTAACAAACCACCACTGCGGTTATGGTCAAATACAATCGCACAGCACCACCCAACACGATTATCTTACCAACGGATTTTGGGCAATGAGCCGCGGAGAAGAACTTCCAAACGAAGGACTTACCGCACGTTTCTTAGTTCGCATGGAAGACCTTTCACAAGAATTCAACAGCCAACTTCGCAGTTTAAAAACCGAAAAAGAAAGAGCTGATAAAATTGCAGAATTAATAAAAAAATATGAAGGCAGCATACCTAAAGAAAACGGAATGGAAGCCGTAGTAAAAAGCTTTTTCAACGGCAACGAGTTTTACATGTTTGTTTATCAGGTTTTCAGAGATGTTCGTTTAGTAGGTGCTCCTCCATCATCAATCGGAAAATTTGGTGCCGATACCGATAACTGGATGTGGCCACGTCATACAGGCGATTTTTCTCTTTTCAGAGTTTATATGTCGCCCGAAGGCAAATCTGCAACTTTCTCAAACGAAAACATCCCTTACAAACCAAAACACTTCCTTCCTATTTCGGGCAAAGGTGTTAAAAAAGGCGATTACGCCATGATAATGGGATACCCGGGTACTACCGACAGATATTTAACCTCATATGGCGTACAATTGGCTATTGATGTTAAAAATCCTAATATCGTAAAAGTACGTGAAGAAAAATTGGCAATCATGCGTCAGTTTATGAATGCCGACCCAGCAGTACGTATTCAATATGCTTCAAAATATGCACAAACTGCCAACTACTGGAAATATTTTATCGGACAAACCAAAGGTTTAAAACGCCTTAAAGTTTACGAAAAGAAAAAAGAACTCGAAAATCAGTTTGCCAACTGGGTTGCATCATCAGATGCCAACAAAGAAAAATATGGCACTGCATTACAAGATATTTCTACAGCTTATGCCGAATTAGCAAAAGTTGAAATATTAAGATGGTATTTTCAGGAAGCCATTGCCCGCGGACCCGAAATTATCGGATTCTCAAGAAATTTCTCTTCATTGGCAAAAGAACTTAAAGCCGAAAAACCAGATGCAGAAAAAATTAAAAAAATTACTGCAAGTTTAAAAGGCTATAGCGACAAAATGTTTAAAGATTACAATATGCCAACCGACAAAAAGCTATTTGCTTCAATGTTGGCAATGTTCTTTAACAATGTACCAGCCGAACAACAACCCGAAATGCTGAAAGAAATTGCAAAAAAATACAAAAACAATTTTGCTGAGTATGCCGAAGTTGTATTCAAAAAATCAATATTTGCCGATTACACCAAAGTAAAAGCATTAATAGAAAACCCAAATGCCAAAACCATCGAAAAAGACATGGTTTATGTATTGATGAATGCATTTTATGATAATTACTTCAAATTTAACGATCAACTAAAACAATACAACGAAATGCTCGACAAAGGAAATCGTTTGTTTGTAGCAGGTATCAGAGAAATGCAACCCGACAAAAAATTTGCACCAAATGCAAACTCAACCATGCGTGTAACTTATGGCAATGTATTGGATTACTATCCAGCCGATGCAATTCATTACGATTTTAAAACCACCATGGACGGCATTATGGAAAAAGAAGATCCAAACAATTGGGAATTTGTTGTACCCGAAAAATTAAAAGAACTTTACAAAAATAAAGACTTTGGAAGCTATGCCGAAAACGGTAAAATGCCCGTTGCTTTCTTAAGCAATACCGATATAACAGGAGGAAACTCAGGTAGTCCGGTAATAAATGGAGATGGCGAACTTATTGGCTTGGCATTCGATGGTAACTGGGAAGCCATGAGTGGCGACATCGCATTTGAACCCAACTTGCAACGCACAATTAGTGTTGATATTCGCTATGTATTATTTATTATTGACAAATTTGCAGGCGCAAAAAATATTATCAACGAATTAGTAATCAAAAAATAAGAAAAAAAAGCGAATGTAATATTTCAATTACATTCGCTTTTTTTATTAAACAATTGCTTAAAAACATCAAAATTTCATACTTTTGCCACAATTAAAAATAATTAAAATGGATTTATCAAAAATATTATCAATTTCAGGAAAACCAGGTTTATACTTAATTTTATCACAAACCAAAACAGGAGCTTTGGTTGAATCACTAATCGACAAAAAACGCTTTCCGGTTTTTATAAACGAAAAAATTAATACACTGAGTGATATCAGCATTTTTACAACAGAAGAAGATATTTTACTTAAAGAAGTTTTACATAGCATTTATAAAAAAGAAAACGGCGGACCAAGTATCGACCCAAAATCAGACAACAATGCATTAAAAGCATATATGTTAGAAATTCTTCCAAATTACGATCAGGATAGAGTTTATTTTTCAGATATGAAGAAACTTTTTACCTGGTATAATTTACTACAAAAAGAAAATATTTTAGACTTTTCAGAAGAAAAACCAGCAGAAAACACAGAAAATGAAACTGCTGAATAACTGAAATTATCTTAAAAAAAGTCCGTAATCAATGAATACTGACTTTTTTTTATACATATAAATTCGAAAAACAGCTAATTTTATCAGGTTAGATACAACCAAATAAAAAAAACAAACGTCTAAGCAAGCGGTATGCATAAAACTATTTCCGAGGAAAAGCTGATTCAGGGATGTGTAGAAGGAAGTCGCTATGCACAGAAAGTTCTTTACGAAAAATACCGCACATTGATGTTTGCCATTTGTATGAGATATGCAAAAAACAGAGATGAAGCAGAAGATGTAATGATTGAGGGATTTATGAAAATCTACACCAAGATATCAGAATTTCGCAAACAAGGATCTTTTGAAGGCTGGCTTAAAAGGATTATGATAAATACCGCTATCAATAATTACAGACTCAATCTGAAACATTATTACAATCTTCAGATTGATGATGAAAAATATTTTGAAATAAAGGACGAAACAGATGTTTTTAAAAACACTTATTCTGCTGATTACTTAATAAAATTGATACAAGAATTGCCAGATGGTTATAGAATGGTATTTAATATGTACGAAATAGAAGGTTATTCACACAAAGAAATTGCTGAAGCACTCAATATTTCGGTAAGTACTGCAAAAACACAACTGTTTCATGCAAAAAAAACATTAAAAAATAAATTGTCAGGTATTAATCAAGACGAAATATACTAAGCTGAAAAAATGAACAAAGAAGCTGATAACATAGGGAAAATCTTTAAAGAAACGCTGCAAAATCATCGTATGGAAACAAACGCTGATTTGTGGGCACGTCTGGATACCCAGATTGCTTCACAACCACACATTGCAACAGCCAAAACATCTCTTCTAAAATCACTATCTTTAGCCAAAGTTGCAGCTTCTGCTACTTTAATTGTTAGTGTTGCGCTTGCTTATAATTATATATATTTACCCATTTTTTCAACTGAAACCAAACCTAATACCGAAAATCAAATTATTGTACAAAACAATCATATTGCCGATACCAACACGCAAACTATTGTTGATATTACACCCGAATCCAAAGAAGCAACATCAAATGACAGATCAATATTAAATGCTGATAAAAATATAGCAAATAATAATTCAACTACAGACTTTAAACCACAAATATCTGAAAACACAAACAAACTAAGCAATCAGGGATTTGTTGATAATAATCTGAACAATCAAACTGCAAATAAACCAATTGAGAATAAAACAGAAAATAATTTGCCTGCAAAGCAAACAGACTCAGTAAAAACACCAAAAACAATCGCAGAAAATTATCAAAACAATCTTCAAGAAACAAAACTTACCGAAGCTGTAAATAAAACTGTTGAAGAATTAGATTTACAAATTCCAAACATATTTACACCAAATGGTGATGGAGTAAATGATTTTTTTGTTATTCGAAACATAGATAAGTATCCTTCAAACCAACTGATTATAACTAACAGAACAGGAAAATTGGTTTACGAAAAATTTAATTATCAAAACAATTGGGATGCTGCAAATGCAAGTGAAGGTGTTTACTATTTTGTTTTGAAAATTAAAACTAACGGTAACGATATTGTAAAGACGGGAATGATTACCATTGCAAGATAATAATTATCCTAATTTATATTTTTCAATTACAATATACGCTGGTCCTTCTTTTTTCAAAATACTTTCGTACAGTATAATTTCATCTACTTTTACTTTCTGAATATTTTGAATATTCAAGTTTTTGATATTTTCAAAAAATAATTTTTTATCAGCAACAAAATTTATCCTACCCAAAGTAAGATGAGGAACAAAATTCTGACGATCAGCTAAAAATCCTATCTTATCAAATTCAGCTAAAAAATTGAATGCCATCTTTTTCAACTCATTCGCATTCTTAATTCCAAGCCAGATAACTTTAGGCTGATAACTACTTCCAAAAACGCCAATTTCGGAAATCTCAAAATGAAATTCGTTTATATTCTTTATCGTATTTTTAATGATATTGCTTATTTCAGGAATTCGGATTACATCCGTTTCGCCAAAAAATTTAAGCGTAATATGTAAATTTTCAATATTAACCCACTTGATTTTATCTTTTGAACAACAAGCTGTTAACGATTGAAATAAAGAAAGAAATTTTTCTTCAGGCTTAATTTTTATAGCAAGAAAGAGTCTTTTCTGTTTTTCCATTTTAGTTATTTATATTGATTGAACTCGCCAAAAGAAGGATACAAATAAATATGAATATTTCATAAAGGCACAATTCATTATCATCATTTTATGCAAAAATAAAAAAAGGCTGCAAATAATTTACAGCCTTATCAAATAATCAAAAATGTTTGTTAGTTATTTATGATATATGTATTCGGTATGTCTATAATCTAATTTATCTTGATACCAATCAGGATACAAACTTCCATTACTTTGAGCCCATGCTGCAAATTTTGAATATGCAGTTATAATTTCTACTCTCTCAACTGGGTATTGGAAACTTTCAGCAATGTTAATTGCCCATGGCAAATTATTTGCAGTTTTGTAATAACGGCTTGATGGAATATTGGAATTATCATCTAAAGTTCCAAATATCGAAGTATTCGCTAAAGAAGTATTGGCATAGTTTGGCAAATGAACTTCCATTCCTCTGCTTTTATTTACAATCATAAATGGGTTATAAGGAGGATTTCCCAAAGCAGACATGCTTACTGGCTGTAAAAGGTTTATTGCAAGATTAATAGTATCTGCTTTTCCGGTTGAGCCACCAATTGTTGTATTTATCCCTGCATTACCGTTAATATTCACAAAGTTGGTTTCTTTAAAGATATTATATGCATTATCAAATGCAATAAACACGGCATTATTTTGATTTGCTTCCATACCATTGGCTGCAATATTAATAAAGTTATCATTAATTTGAGCACCAGTAGCGCTACTTACATTTGCAGCAGGAATAGGTAATTCAAATCCGAAACCGTTTCTATATGAAGCACCAGTAGCTCTTAATAAAAGTTTACCTTCAATTTTTACTACTTTACTTTGAGCATTTGTTATTTGGTTGAATCGATAATCTACAACGATATCATTAAAATCATAATCTCCTTTTGCTGGCCATAAATCTTCAAAAGCTAAAGTTGACATACCTGTTTTGCTTGGATAGTAATTATTAAATGCTTTTGAAGGATCGTTTGGATAGTCATCTGAAGGATCAGAAACTCCATCACCATCAGTATCAGGTAAAGTATTGATAACTGAAGGAGTATTTGTATTGTCTATAGCAGTAATCGGATTAGATTTTACATAAAAAACAAGGTCATTAAAATCATTATCACTGCCCATATCTCTTCTCATATCTTCAAACCCAATTAAGAATAAGCTTCTACCTTGATCATATAAAAATACATTATGACGTTTTAATGAGGCATTGGCTTCAGGATTAAAAGCAGGGTTTGAATAAACCATATGAGTTCCATTAGTTACAGTTCCATTACTCCAACCATTTGCAATCAAAACCCAACCTATACCAGTGCCTGCAGGAAAAGTACCAATTTTTACTTTGTTTCCAGGATTTAAACCTCCACCGCTATTTGACATTGAAGCATTAGGCAAAACTATTTTAATAGTACTAATTTGACTAGCTGAAGTTGGCGGATTATTTAAATTATAAGTATAATAACCCAACACGTTTTGCCATCCGGCACCTTCGGCAACAAAAGTAACCCATACATCACAAGCTTCACTTAATTTTACATCAGTTTCGGTACCACTTGTAATATACTGTGGATTAAATGTAGGAACTGGACGTTGTTCAGGTAAAGTAGCGTTAACATTGCTTAAAAACTGGTTATCAAAAACATCATTGGTTAACAAATAAGATGGCACACCTATTGAATTATATGAACCCAAAAAGCTAAAGTTTGCATTTGTTGATTTTGGGGTAAGCATTGCTCCTAAAGTTGATTTATTGTTTTTAACGATTCCTCCGTATGTGTAGTTTACCATGCCATTAACAACAGGAACTTTTACTTCTCTGGGATAACCCAAAAATTGTGTTGAGAGGATAACTTCTGTATAATAAGAAGGCAATTCTCTGCTGATTGTCATATTTCCATTTTGATCAGTCATTCCGCTTGAAAGTAAACTGCCTTTATTTTCTGCATAGTCTGTAAATATATCTACTCTAACATTTGGCATAACATTTCCAGCAAAATCTAAAGTCTTTATACTAAAACTAGTTTCTTTGGTAGTTTTAAAATTGAAATTAGGATTAATTTTTAAATCATCCATTTTCTCTACATTAACTGTATTTACAATTTCGCTTTCATTGTCCTTCTGACAAGAAATAAAAATAAATGTAGGTAATAAAAGTAAGAAACCTATTTTTTTAATTATTTTTTTCATGGCTATTATTTTTTAAAATTACAAAACTATAATTGTAAAAAACGTGCCAAAGACAAAAAACACTGAAAATAAAGCAATTAAACAAAGTTAAAAAAGAAACATTATCCCAATTACGGACACGTAACTTTTTTTCGGACAAACTAAATATAAATGGAAAGGTTAGTAACTTCCTTTTTAAAGGCAAGCCAATTAATAATTTGATAAGTAAGTTCTTGATTTAAAACATCAAAGTTTAATTTATAAAGTCGATGAATATCTTCTACGTTATATTTTCTTTTATGACCCTTTGGAAGGTATTTTTCTTTAATTTCAATTTCAACTTTATCAATTTCTTTTGAAATATTAATATAAATTACACGAATATATTTATATCTGTATTTTTTATCCCCAAAAAAATAAAACCTTTTTCGGCTAATAAAAACTCTTTTACTTGATGAAAAAATATGCAAATGATTGTCGAATTCAGTTTTTTTATGACGAGCATCAATCTCAATAAATTCCGTTCTTTCGTCTTCTGGCAAACTATTAACACGAGAAACAAGTTCGTTAATTTTTTTAATAAAATCATCAAACGAAGCTGCATTTTTTTGATAATTAAAAGCAACCTTTTCTTTTTTTGCGTTAATTCTTTCTTTTGCTTTTTCAGATAAAGAGACTTTTTTCTTCTCTTTTCCTTCAATTTCTTCCAGCCAATTATCCATATAAGTAAAGGAATATTTTTTTGCAAAGATAATAATAATTACAAAATTTATATCCCAAAAAAAGTGGATTAAAAAGAAAAATTAAAAAAAATGCAAATCTTAACTATTAAAAATTGCTTAATAAAAATTATTATCATACTTTTGCACGTTCAAAAAAATTATTTAACATTAATGTAAAAACAACATGCAGAACAAAGGAGCTATAAAAATTTTTGCAATTCTATTTGCCTTAGTTTGCTTATTTCAGTTATCTTTTACTTTTTTTACCTACAATGTAGAAAAAAAAGCTAAAGAGTATTCCCAAAACGAAGAAGTTGCCCGTATGGCAAAACAATTGGCAGGTGGTGATGTAAATAAAGAAAACTACTACATTGACTCGTTGTCAAAAGCCCGCGAAAGATATTTTCTTGATTCTTTAAACAATCAGGTAATTTACAACATATTAATAAGGAAATACACTTATAAAGAATGTAAAGAAAGAGAAATTAACTTAGGACTTGACTTAAAAGGTGGGATGAATGTAACATTGGAAGTTTCAATGGTTGACATTATCAAAACCATGTCAGGTAATAGCAAAGACTCTACTTTCAACAAAGCTATCAATTTAGCAATTAGGAAACAACAATTTTCACAAAAAGATTTTGTTACTTTATTTGCCGAATCATTTAAAGAAGTTGATCCAAATGCAAAAATGGCTGCAATCTTTAGCTATGAGCTAAAAGACAAAATCAAAGTTAATTCTACAAATGAAGAAGTAATTGCTGCAATAAAAAAAGAAACTGACGATGCTTTCGACAGAACATTTGAAATTTTACGTCAACGTATTGATAAATTTGGTGTTGCACAACCTAATATTCAAGCATTAAAACAATCTGAAAGAATCTTGGTAGAATTACCAGGTATCAAAGATCCCGAACGTGTTAGAAAACTTTTGCAAGGTACAGCTCAGTTAGAATTTTGGGAAACTTTTGAATTAAAAGAAATTGCCAACAATTTTGTAGAAGCAGATAAATATCTTGTTTCTGCTCAAAATTTAGATAAAAACAAAACTGAAACTGTTTCCAATGATACAATTGTTTCAACAAATGTTGAAGTTAAAAATGACAGTTTAGTTGCAAAAACAGAAAATGATACTGCAGGAAAATCATTGGTTGACAAATTAAAAGATACCACAAAATCTAAAAATCCAAATGAGCAAAGCAGAGATGAATGGGTTAAAGAACATCCATTGTTTGCATTATTACAATTAAATTTAGATGATAAAAACGTTCCAAGAGAAGGTCCTGTTGTAGGTTTAGCTAATAGCAAAGATATTCCAAGAATTGAAAGATTACTTGAAATTGCAAAAAAACAATTACCTCATAATTTAAAGCTTATATGGACTGCAAAACCAATTCAAGATGGAACAGATGTATTTCAATTAGTTGCAATAAAAGTATCAACTCGTGATGGAAGCCCAGCTTTAGGAGGTGATGTAATTACTGATGCTCGTCAAGATTTTAGCCAATCGGGTGGTAATGAAATTTCTATGTCGATGAATGCTGAAGGAGCAAAAATGTGGAAAAATATTACTGGAGCAAATATTGGAAAATCTGTAGCTATTGTATTAGACAATATGGTATATTCTTTCCCAACTGTTAATAGCGAAATTTCAGGAGGTCGTTCTTCTATTACTGGTAGATTTAGTTTAGAAGAAGCAAAGGATTTAGCCAACATATTAAAAGCAGGGAAATTACCTGCTCCAGCACGAATTGTACAAGAAGCAGTTGTTGGTCCATCATTAGGACAAGAAGCTAT
>CAZWRD010000115.1:0-10083 GCA_964636105.1 uncultured Bacteroides sp. | reverse complement strand
TCCTTACGCATCTGGTAAAAAATGCGATTAAATATACTGATAAAGGTTCAGTTGAATTTGGGTGTATTTTGACAAGCTCACCTACCAAATTAAATGAACTGCAATTTTACGTGAAAGACACTGGTATTGGTATTCCCAAAAATAGACAGACAGCCATTTTTGAACGATTTATTCAAGCAGATATTGCTGATATAGAAGCAAGACAGGGAGCAGGGCTGGGTTTAAGTATTGCAAAAGCTTATGTAGAAATATTAGGCGGAAAAATCTGGGTTGATAGTGAACAAGGGAAAGGTTCATGCTTTTATTTCACCTTGCCAAGCAATGTTGAACAGGATGAAAAAAATATTGCTACAAAAGTTGTTCTACACGAAAGCGAAGAAAATCATATTTATCCAGAAGTTTTAGACCTTAAAATATTGATTGCTGAAGATGATGAAGTATCCAAAACGTTGTTTTACAAAAATATAAAACCTTACAGCAAACAAATAATAGTCACAACTACTGGAGTAGAAACAATTGAAGCTTGCCGCATTAACCCTGATATTGATTTGATTCTGATGGATATTCGCATGCCCAATTTAAACGGTTATGAAGCAACCCGACAAATTCGGCAGTTTAACAAAGACGTTATAATTATAGCACAAACATCTTTTGGGTTAATTGGTGATAGAGAGAGGGCAATTGAAGCGGGATGCAGCGATTATATTGCAAAGCCCATTAATAAAGATGAATTACTTGCATTAATTCAAAAGTATTTTTCGAAATAATTCTATGTAAACTGACATTTAAATAGCCGAAAACAGAGACCTTGACTTTTATATTCAGTCGTTTTTCTGAAATCCATTTAATGGAAAGTCCCATTTGAGGGAAAAACGAATGGGATTTATGAGGAATAATTATATTTTTGAAAATCACAATAAAAGCAAGATAGCAAGCAATAAGATGCCTGATAATAATTAGAGCAAGGGCTTATAAAATATTTGTAATAAAAAGCCCTCGGGGAGCTATCGCACCCAAGGGGTTTTTAATGAAAATATGAGGAAGATATTAAGAATATGTAAATGTTGAATTTGATAAGTAAATTTGCCCGTAGGGCATTAATATCAATAAAAATAAAAGATTACAAAACATACAAATTGCCCGTAGGGCATTAACGATAAAATATAGTACTCCAAAATATTAGGATAATAAAAGCAGTAAGTTATAATTTCTTTTACTGCAATTTCATTCTGATAAAACAGATATAATGAAGATATTTATAATTTGCTATATTTCTGTCTTCCGACTCAAAATAACTTAATCCCAATACACCAAAACTTTTTATCAAATTGAATTTATATTTCGTAAATTTGTTAGTGCAGTTTTTATATTAAATCAAACAAACCATGTATAAATTTATCGATAATCCGGAGTTAAGAAAAGAAAAGCGACTAATATGGGCTTCTACCCGCTCTGTATTGGAAAACATTGGCTTTTTGCGAAACAAAAACGGAAAGAAAAGCAAAAGTCGCTGGAATTTATTTGTTCGTTTGCTTCATATTTTTATCTGGTTGCTGAAACTTACCGGACATTACCACAAAGGATACGGAAATGCAAAAACCATCGAAGTTACCGAAATTACGCTTGAATACCCCAATCTGCCACAAGCTTTTGATGGCTTTAAAATACTCCATCTTTCCGATTTGCATATCGATAGTATTCCGGGTTTTGCATCTCTTATCATCAAAAAAATCAATAAACTCAGTTTCGATATTTGCTTCCTTACCGGAGATTACCGCAAAGATAATTCCGGTAGCATTCTCAACATTCTGAAACCATTTCGTATTTTATCCAAGTATATTCAGTCTCCCTATGGCACTTTTGCTGTTTTAGGAAATCACGACACTTTTCTGATGGCACAGTATGAAAACCAATCAGGACTCGAATTACTTATTAACGAATCGGTTGAAATAATTAAAGATGAAGATAAAATATTGGTTACCGGCACCGACGATCCCTTTAGTTATTATACCGAACAGGCACTTTTGAGCCTCGAGACAAAGTGTTATAATTTCAAAATTGCATTGGTTCATACTTCCGAATTGGCAAAAGCAGCATCGGCAAACAATTACGATTTATATTTGTGCGGGCATACCCACGGTGGACAAATCTGTTTAAAAAAAGGAGTTCCATTAATTAGTCATCAGTTTGAAGGCAAACAATTTAATAATGGCGAATGGAAAATCGGCAATATGAAAGGTTATACTTCAAGAGGAGTTGGAGTAAGCGGAATACCGGTAAGATTTAATTGCCCCGCCGAAATCGTATTGATAACACTAAAGAGAAGCTAAACGGCTTAGTTATTAGTTATTGGGTTATTTGTTATTAAGGCAATACACTGAGCGAAATCGAAGTGTAATTCAGTTTATGGTTATTCAGTTACTCAGTTATTCAACTAATCAGTTATTCAATTATTCAATTACTCAGTTATTCTTTTTAATTGCTTTTACAAAAATTAAATTATCATTATCATTTTACTGAAATATTTTTTCTAATTTTGCCAAATATCTATAAGGGGGGTGCCTGAATATTACGGGCTGAGATCATACCCATTGAACCTGAACCGGGTAGTGCCGGCGGAGGGAGTTAGGGTAAACTTTATTAAATGAATGATGGTCCCTTATTATCATTCTGAAGTTTAACTTTTTATAAATTACAAAAAATGAACAAAAAATGGATTGCAATTCTTATTGCAACAGTTTTGCCTATGATGGCATGGAGTCAATTTTCCATTACGGGGAAAGTTATGGATGCTAAAACCGGAGAAAAATTAGCAGGAGCTCATCTGATGCTCAACAATTCTTACAAAACGCTTATCAGCGATACCGAAGGGAAATTTAGTATCAGTGGCTTAAAAAAAGGGGATTATCTTCTTACCACAACCTATCTGGGTTATATTCAGGATAATCGCAAAATTAAGGTAGATGGCAACCTTAGCATTGATATCAAAATGGAAATAAGCCCTGTGTTGGAAGATGAAATCATTATCAAATCGACACGTGCCGGCGAAAGAACGCCTTCTACCCATCAAAACATCAGCAAAATCGAAATCAACAGAATGAATACAGGTGTGGATATTCCTTATATTATAGAGCAAACACCTTCGGTTGTAGTTACTTCCGATGCCGGGGCTGGTATAGGTTATACCAATATCAGAGTAAGAGGAAGCGACTTAACACGCACAAATGTAATGGTGAATGGCATACCTTTAAACGATGCCGAATCGCATGGCGTATGGTTTGTTAATATGCCCGATTTTGCTTCTTCGGTTGACAATCTTCAGATTCAACGCGGTGTAGGTACTTCGGTAAACGGAGCCGGTGCATTTGGTGCAAGTATTAATTTCCAGACACTAAACCTTAATCAGAAAGCTTATGCCGAAATTAATAACTCTGCAGGTTCTTTCAATTCATTTAAACATACGGTAAGCTTTGGCAGCGGACTTATCGATAATAAATTTGCTTTCGATGGTCGTTTATCTAAAATTACTTCAGATGGATTTATCGACAGAGCTACTTCCGACTTAAAATCTTTTTATCTTTCAGCTGCTTATTACAGCAAAAAAACCATTGTAAAACTGATTACTTTTTCAGGAAAAGAAAAAACCTATCAGGCCTGGAATGGTATTTCGTCTAATATATTGGATACCAATCGCACTTACAACAATCTGGGTGAATATTACGATGCCAATGGTAATCTGAAATATTACGATAATCAAACCGATAATTACCAACAGGATCATTATCAAATGCTTATTTCACAAGAGTTAAACAAAAACTGGAATCTAAATACTGCTATACATTATACCCGGGGTTACGGCTACTATGAGGAATATAAACCTGAACAGAAATTCAGCAAATATGGTTTGCCAAATTTTATGACTACAAACGATACCTTAAAGAAAACTGATTTGATTCGCAGAAAAATATTAGACAATGACTTTTACGGATTTACTTTTGCTGCCAATTACGACAATCGAAAACGATTTTCGGCAGTTATTGGCGGTGCCTGGAACAAATATACAGGCGATCACTTTGGCACTATTATCTGGATGCAATATGCAGGCAAAACACCTGCCAACTTCGAATGGTATCGCAATACAGGAACCAAAACCGATTTTAATATTTATACAAAAGCCAATTATCAGCTTAATAATAAATGGAGTTTGTATGCCGATTTGCAAATCAGAAAAATAAATTACACTATCGAGGGCATTGATGATGATTTGGCAACATTAAATCAGGAACATAAGTTCAACTTCTTTAATCCGAAGTTTGGTGTTTTTTATCAAATGAATCAAAATCAAAGCTTTTATGCCTCTTTTGCTGTTGCAAATCGCGAACCCAGTCGTGGTAATTTTGTTGATGCTGATCCAGCAAAAGCTTTTCCTGTTCATGAAAAATTGCAAAATTTTGAATTGGGTTACGAGCTCAACAAAAACAAATTTTTCATCAAAACCAATTTGTTTTTAATGAATTACAAAGACCAATTGGCTTTAACCGGAGAAATTAATGATGTAGGTGATCCTGTAATGGTAAATGTTCCTAAGAGTTATCGTTTCGGAATGGAAATTTCTGCAGGTGTACAAATTCTGAAATCATTAAAATGGTCGGCAAATATGGCATTTAGCAAAAACAAAATTAAAGATTTTACTGAATTTGTTGATGATTGGGATAGTGGTTTGCAACGTTCTAAATATCTGGGAACTACTAATCTTTCGTTTTCACCCGAATTAATTGCCAACAACCAGTTTACAATTGACATTTACAAAGGATTATCAGTAAGTATTATCAGTAAATATGTAAGCAAACAATATATTGACAATACTTCAAATGAAGATCGCAAATTGGATGCTTATCTGGTTAATAATCTAAAACTTAATTATAATGTAAGTACTTCATTTATTAAGAATATTGATTTGTTTTTTGCAATCAACAATGTACTAGACAAGAAATACGAAACCAATGCCTGGGTTTATAGATACTATTCAGCAAATCAGCATGAAGTAATGGATGGTTATTTTCCACAGGCTGGCAGAAATATTATGGCAGGTTTGAATTTGAAATTTTAAAAAGAAAAAGGCTGTCAGATAATGGCAGCCTTTTTTTATTCAACTATTTCATCAGTTCGGCAAGCTTTTGCAACAGCTCCTCCCCTCTTAAATCTTTTGCAATGATAATTCCATCTTTATCAATCAAAACCGAATGTGGTATCGAATTTACACCATAAAGCTTTCCGCCTTCGCAAGCCCATCCTTTTAAATCGGAAATATGATTCCATGTCAGATTATCACTTTTTATAGCTTTCAACCAGTTTTTCCTGTCCTGATCCATCGAAACGCCCAAAATATCAAATCCTTTGTCTTTATACATCTGGTATGCTTTTACCACATTTGGATTTTCTTGTCGGCAAGGACTGCACCACGAAGCCCAAAAATCTATCAAAACATATTTACCTTTTAATGATGATAATGAAAACAAATTGCCAGAAGTATCGGGTAATACAATATTTACAGCTGGTTGTCCGATATCAACTTTTTTCAAAGTAACTACTCTTTCTTTAAGCTTACGAACATAAATTGAAGCAGAAATACTATTATCGAAATTAGCTGTTAGCGAATCAAGCTCTGCCAATTTAATATAATAAATTAATTGGGTAAGAACCATATAAGGCGATACTACCGACTTATTGTATTTAAATGAAAAATCTTTAATAAACTGTAACTGATGTTCGAAAACACTGTTTGAAATTGAATCATATAATTCCATGGTCTTCATATCTTTCTTCTGTTTTGCTTCGCTATATTTCTGATTACATTCTTCCTGCAATGTTGCAAAAACCTTCATCTCATTCATCACTTTTTCAAACTCAAACTGCGAACGAGAGCCGCTAAACCTGAAATTTTCGATAGAATCTATATTTCCCAATACCTGTATATCCGAATTTTCTAAGAAGAAACTATTTCCTTTGTCTTTTCCCTGAATTTCCAAATGGGCAATATCAGCAATTGCTACCCTGCCTTTAAGCTGAAAATCGCCATTATTGCTAACTACCGAATCGAGGGTAAAATTAGAACCTTGCTGATTATTGATTTTTAATCGTACCCAGCCATTTTTAAGACCTTTTATTTTACCATAAATCCTGAACTGATTTCCGGTTCCGTACTGAGCTTTTAAGCCGATAAACATCATTACCAGCAATACCAAAACACTTATTTTCTTCATCTGCAATTTATATATTGATTTGTATATTTATAAAAAACAGCTGCAAATATAAATATTTCTAAAACCAAGTATATGTTTTTTATGCTATTTTTCACAAAATAAATATAAAAAATGATTAAAAACAGTCTTACATTTCTAGAGCATTTTTAAATCAAAATTCGCATAAGTTTAATTGATCTTATAAAAACCTAAAAGCAGTTTCGAAATCGTTATAAAGTATTGTTTGTCCGATGTGGCAAACAATTTATTAATCTATCAAACAAATCTGTTTTTGTTATATAATTTATAGATTCATACCCATTTTTTTCCACATCAATCTTTATTAAACCAAAATAATATAAAAATCTTTCAAAAGTTCTTATTGAATAACAATTAGATGCATAAACATCTAAAGTTCCATAATTAGGATTTATCGACTCCAAAAGAAGAGGAAATGCTTCAAAATATTTCTTTGCATAAAATGAATCTAATTGTTTTTTATGTCCATATTTAGATAATAAAATCAATGAAAATCCATAGCCCAAATCTCCTATTTTATTCTCACCATATCCATCAAAATAAGCCCAATTAAACTTTGTAGCATAAGTTAAAAGAATCAAACGCAATAACGCTTCATTATCTCCAATAATTTCATTTGACAACTTAGTCATATACAATTTATCCTTTCGCTTAATAGTTAAACCACAAAGGCCAAGCAATATCCTAGTAAGATTTACAGTTATTGAATCAGTCTCTTTGTATAATTTAATAATACCAATCTCTATGAGTTCATCTTTTAAAAATCCTTGTTGATAAATTTCTGAAACAATTTTTGTAGAAAAATACCCTTTTTGGGTAAGTTTAATTTCTCCATTTTTCTTTATCAATTCTAATACATATTTGATCTGATTTAGTATAGGGACTTTTTTGTACTCAGAATCAGATAATTTTTTTAATTTTAAAGGACTTTCATCACCAAATGTAAAATGCAAAATATGATGCATTTCAAACGGAGAATATCCTTCAAATGCAAGAATTGACCTATTATTCTGATTAATCATTAATTTATTAACATGTTTTTGTAAATCATTAAAATCCATAGCATTTATTTTATTTGAACCTTATTTATTGCTTAAAACATTGTACATGATGCATTATTAATATGGCGAATATATTGATAATATGTTATAATGCAAAATATTTTATCATCCTCAACTAAAAAACACCATATACAACGAAATTTTATATTAAAAAAACCCTTAAATAGTCTATTTAACTAAATTTTCAATACTATATATTATTTATAATCAGCATCATATTATCACAAAAATAATCTCATTAATCAATCATTTTAGCATTATTTACTAGCTCTCATTATTAATCCCAAATTAATCAAAACGAGACTAAAAAAAGTCGTACTATTTGATTTAGTTATTGCTTTAAACTATTTAAAATAATTTAATTATAATGCCGCACGTGCGGCATTCGATTGCTCATTTTCAAATGAGCAATTTGGGTTAATAATCATGCACATTCTTTTTATAGTTCTTTAGCATTTTCCCGAAATTCTTATCCTTTTTGCGTTTTTCGGCAACAGAAGATTCAAAATATGATTTCTCTCTTAGCATTTTAAGATAGTTTTCATAAGATTCTTTATCCAATTCGCCCTTTTCAAGAGCATCAATCACTGAACATGCAATTTCTGTAGTATGTGTACAATCTTTAAATCTGCAATTTTTTAAAAGAGTTGAAATTAAATCGAAGGTTGTTTCCAATCCGCTGGCATTGTCAGCTATACCAACTTCTCTCATTCCAGGATTATCTATCAATATTCCGCCATTTTCCAACACGGTTAACTCTCTGTAAGTGGTTATATGCCTGCCTTTATTGCTGGATATACTTATTGAATCAGTTTTCATTATGCTTTTACCCTTCAAATTATTAAGCAGTGTAGATTTGCCAACTCCAGAAGAACCTAACATGCAATAGCTTTTTGATTTTTCAAAAATCGCATTCAATTCATTATAACCTTCTAGCGTTTTATTGCTGATAGCATATACCTGAGTGTTTTTTATTCGTTGCTTTATACTATTGATAATTAATGATTTTCGATCTTCACTAATTAAGTCAGTTTTTGTTAGTATAATTATCGGATTTACTTCAGTCGAATTGCAGATTGTTAGATATCTTTCAAGACGGTTGATGTTAAAATCTCTATCAACAGCCTGAATCAAAAGGGCATAATCAATATTTGTCGCAATAAGCTGTATTTCGCCTAATTGACCAACAGCCCGTCTGGAAATCATTGAAAATCTTGGCAGAATTGTATATATAAGCGACAAACCTCCCTCATAAACTCTTAATGCAACCCAATCGCCCACCGCCGGAAAATCTTGGCGGCTTATAGCAGTAAATCGCATATTTCCCGTAATTTCGGCTTCAAATTCTCCGTTATCTGTTGCTACTATGTATCGTTCTTTATGTTCTGAAACGATTCTTCCGATTTCAAAATCCAACAGTTTATTTTCTATTCTTAATTTATGGATTTCATCGTTATAACCTAATTGTTCTAATTTCATTTTTGATATTGTTAATGATTAAATTGTGTATCTGTAATTTGTTTTTCTTTATATGGAAATAATTTCTCAAATTCATGCACTTCAGTTTCATTTGTCGAAAATGCATCACTTTCAATAAAACAACCACTTATATTTTTTAAGCTGTTTTCATTTAATTCTAAAGCCATAAATGAATCAAAATTCTGATAATCTTTTGTCGTAATGCTGTATTTTTCAGCATTAACAAACCCGAACCTCTGATAATAATCAGGATTTCCAAAAAGAATAATTGCTGGATATGCAGCTTCTTTTGCGATTCTGACTGATTCTCTAATTAGTGCAGAACCGACTCCTTTTGCTCGGTAATCTGCTTTAACAGCTATGGGGCCAAGACATAAAACTTCTTTCTCAAAATCAATTAAATTTGACACATTAGCTTTTGTTGAAATAACATGAGCTATAATTTCATTATTATAAATTGCAATCAAATCCACATTACTGATATAAGAATCAGATTTCCTGATTTTATGAAGTATTAAATGTTCGCTGCAACCTGGCTGATAAAGATTCCAGAAAGCTTCTCTTGTTAAATATTCAGTTTGAAAATATTCACTCTTGTTTGTTTTTCTTATAATTATGTTCATTTTTATTTATTTGTAGTTTTTTAATAACTTAACTTAAAATAAACCTCAATGGTTTTTATGTAATAATCATCCATCAGTGTATCATTTTTCTTATTATAAATGCGTTCTTTTGAATTACGTATTAAAATAACGTACATCTGTAACTCAAAAAAATGAATTCACGACAGAATAGAAATTTTTATTGCTTTATTATCTGAAGCAATAAAAAATAATATGATTACCCACATTTTACAGACTGGAATTTAATTTATAATTATTGATAAAATAAAATTCTATCAAAAACCGCAGATAAAACTAAAAGACCTATCGCTGTAAACAACGTAATCTGATTATAAAAAATAAAATATTAAATTACTTCCGGAAGGAAAACCGGAATAAGGAAAGATAGCCAACAAATTGACTATCAGTTATACAATGTCCGAATATGAATTTAGACTTACTCTATGCATAAAATGTATTAAAGTATTAAAAATTAGAATGCAAATATAATAATAAATTTAATACAATCAAGAATATATATTATCAACATATTTTTAATTGGGTAACTATTAAATATGAAATGCAATTTGTAAAGTGATACAAGTAATCAAATTTCAGTAAAATTAGGACTTATACTAAACCGCTAACATGTAACTGAAT
>CAZWRD010000114.1:0-10102 GCA_964636105.1 uncultured Bacteroides sp. | reverse complement strand
GTAAAGTTAAAATATAATTATTACTCAAATTGTATTCTACAAAAAAGCAAAAACGAAAAATATTTACTTATTTTTCTGATTGACAACATTTAAGAACCATATTTAGGGTAGAGATAGGAAAGCGGCTTCGACGTTTTGTTATCAATATCTCAATCATAAATAATTGATTGTCAAATAAAATGCAAAAAGAAATTTCAAAAACATTAATTCTGTAGAAATTAATCGGACAATATTGATAAAAAATAAACTAAAGAATTAACGGGATTTCTTAAAATTATAAGTTTATCATGAATTCAGTTAAATTATCATCATGTTCAAGCCTGAGTTTTTTCCGTAAACGATAACGACCAATTTCAACACCCCGAACGCTGATATTCATTAGCGTTGCAATTTCCTTGCTAGATATATTCATTCTAAGATAAGCACACAAACTTAGCTCACGTGGAGTAAGATCAGGAAAACTCTCTTTTAACTTTTCGAATAATTCTTCAAACACTTGCTCAATATGCAAATTAAACACCTTCCATTGTTTTTCATTATCAATTTCTTTATTTATTCGTTTTATCAAACTATTTATTTTTTCTTTTTCCATTTTATCTCCAAACGATGAATAAATAATTCGCAAATCATCTTGTAATTTTTTCAGAATATCGTTCTTCTTAATTATAAGCATAGTAGAATTAGCAAGTTCCTTTTCTTTATGAATCATTTCGAGGCGTAAAGTCTCATTACGAAGTCGCTCAATTTCTTTTTCGGCAAACAGAGCCTCTTCTTTTATTTTTTGTTCACGGATGAGATATTTTTCTTGTTGCTTCTTTTTTTCTGTAAGTCGTGATTTCTCTATTCTGTAAGATAAATAGCGTTTCCCGAAATAAATAAACAAAATAAACATACAAAAATATAAAATCATTGCAATAACAGAACGATACCATGGTGCCAAAATAACGAATTTAAATGATGTTTCTATCGGTTCTACCTGATCGTTGCTGCGTGAACGAATTAAAAAAGTATATTTTCCGGTTGGCAGATTGGTATATTCTTTAAATTTCTGAGTTGTCCATTCCGACCATTCATCATCAAAACCTGATAATTTGTATTGAAATTCTGTTTCATCTGACTCGAAATTATTAGCTGCATAAGTGATAGAAATTGTATTGTTTTTATATGCGAATTCAGGAATTAATGTTTGATTTTCACTTTTGCTGTTAAATCTGAATATTCCTTCAGCTGTATCCCGTGACCTTAAATCGCTAATAAAGATAGTAAAAGGTTTAGAGTAATCTTTTTTATTTTTCGAAACATAATTTGCAAAACCGCCTTCAATACCAATAATTACATTATTATTATCCAATTCTTTAATGTTTTCAAATGAAGGAAGTATGAGATTGGTAAGTTTTAATAATGGAATCGTTATCTTTTTAAATAATCCATCTTCCTGCAATCGCAATACTCCCAATTGTTTATCGGCAGAAAACCATATATTTTGCTCTGAATCCTGATATAGGTAATCCACCCACATTTCTTTATTAAAATAAGATGTGAATCTTGAAACCTTCTCATATTTTCCTGTTTTATAATTAAATGTAAAAATTCCATTAACGGTTGCTACTAATATTTCTGACTGTATTTTAAATAATAAATTTGACTGATCAGAAGGTAAGCCATTTTTTGAATTAAATAGCTTTACTTCCATAACATTTTGCAAGTTATTATCACATTTTATTCTGTAAATACCTTTATATGTTTGACTCACCCAAATATTTCCCATTTGATCATGTTGAACAAAACGTGATGATTCTGTAAATCCTTTGATTTTATTTCTTAAATACCATAACCCAGCTTTTTTTTCTAAAACAGACAAACCAGAATAAGAACCAACCAATATCAAATCAGTATTATTAATTTTTAGAAAATTCCATATTCCTTGTATAGAAGATATTTTCATTGCTTTATCACCCTCAATCTGAAATACTCCATTATTATGACCACAAAATAAAGCATTATCAATTACAGATAAATTCCACACCTGCCCTTCTGTCCCTTCAATCAGTCTGAAATCATATTTTGTTTTTGAAGGATTACTAAAATCCTTTAATTTTATATAGAAAAGTCCCTGATTAGTACCGAAATAAATATTATCACCAAATTTAGCTGATGTATATCCTGTGCCAATATCATAATAGTTTTGAAAATACGAAATCGGTGAATTAAATTCAATCATTGATATACCATTGTCAAGACAAAGCCAGATGTTGCCTCTATTATCTTGTCCAATACCTAAAACTGTATTGTTCTGCAAACCTCTTTCTTTATTTACTTCTAATATTGGATTTCCCATTGTATCTGTAACAATTATGCCATTTTGTATTGTACCAAAAGCAAAATAATTATCTTTGAGCCGTGTAGCAGAATAAAGCTGATATTTCTTTAACTGTTCATTTATTTTTGATTCCCATGGAGTTACACTAAACCCATTATAGCGGAATAATCCTTTTTTAGTTGTTCCAATAATAACCTCATTTTGGTTTAAAGGCAAAATTGACCATATTTGTGTTCCGATAAAATAGTTACCTCCGTTTACTTTAGCTAGTTTCCCTTTCTTATATTGCATAAGACCCTGCTCTTCATCATATACCCATAAAATACCATTTACATAATAAGAAAGATGAAAACCTGAAGGAGGATAAACTACTTCTATTTTCCCGTTTTGAAAAACAAAAATATTTTTAAATGACTGAAAAACAATACCAAAACTTGTTTTATGAATTCTCCATATTTCATCAAAATCTCCAATTTTGTCATTTAACAAATTGGAGAGTGAATGATATTGTAAGCTGCCTTTTTCATTTTCATCATAATAGCCAAATTCATTAAATGCCCCCACATAAACTCTATTTCCATCTGCACATACAACTCTGTTAATCGCTTTAATTGATTGGTATAATTTCCAGGCAGATCCGTTGTATTCAATCAAGCCACTGTTGTTTGCAAAATACAATAGTCCGTTTTCTGTTTCTGTAAACGACCAGCTTTGAATTCCACCTGAATATTGTGACCTTGAATAATTTTTAATTCCTGGTATTCCATAATAAAGAGAAGAAGCCTGAATATCAGCAACAATAATAAACATCAGAAATAATGTCAGAAATACATTTATTACTTTATGTACGATATACTTCATTTTCATACAGTATTTATTATAAACATTTTATGGAAAATGTTCTATTATTAAATAGGTATTTCATGCAAATATAAGCATTAAATTTATAAAATTTCATATTGCTATTTTTTATTATTAAACTATTTAAGTAAATTGTCATTTTCTAGCAAAAAATCTTCATATGTTTAATAATAACAATTGTTTTTCAACCCAAATTAATCAATAGGAGAATTGAAAAGTCAAACTAACTGATTTTATTGGGTTAACCCCGATTGAATTATTGTTTTAAAATAATATAAATAATTTAATTACAATCCTGCACATTTTGGATTATTTTGCTCATTTGAAAATGAGCAATTTGGGTTGAAATAATATCAAAACTAAACAAAAAAGCCGGCTTTATAACTAAAGTCGGCTTTTTTAAGTTCTTAAAACACGATTTATTCCACAGTTACTGATTTTGCTAAGTTTCTGGGTTGGTCAACATTACAACCTCTATTAATAGCAATATGGTAAGCAAGTAATTGCAAAGGAACAGTAGCCAAAATTGGTACCAACATTTCTTTTACTTCTGGAATCTCAATATAGTAATCAGAAAGTTCCTTAACAGTTACGTCACCTTGAGTAATTATAGAGATAATTTTCCCTTTTCGGGCTTTTACTTCCTGAATATTACTTATTACTTTTTCGTAAGTACCTTGATTTGTAGCAATTACCACAACTGGCATTTCTGCATCTATCAATGCTATCGGCCCATGTTTCATTTCTGCTGCAGGATAACCTTCTGCATGAATATATGAAATTTCTTTCAGCTTTAAAGCACCTTCCAAAGCAACTGGGAAATTATAACCTCTTCCCAAATAAAGGAAATTGCGAGCATAAGTAAAGATTTTTGAAATCTCTTTGATATTATCATCTTGTTTTAGGACTTCTGTTACTTTTTGTGGAATTGATTCTAATTCATCAACTATTTCTTTAAACAACTGATTATCAACAGTTCCTTTTTCCTGTGCAATAGCTAAAGCCATTAAAGTAAGAACAGCAACTTGTGCTGTAAATGCTTTAGTAGAAGCAACTCCTATTTCAGGACCAGCGTGAGTAAATGAGCCTGTATGTGCTGCTCTGGCAATTGATGAACCAACTACATTGCAAATTCCATAAATAAAAGCACCTTGAGATTTGGCTAATTCAATGGCAGCCAATGTGTCAGCTGTTTCACCTGATTGCGAAATGGCAATAATTATATCGTCAGGGAAAATTAAAGGTTTGCGATATCTGAATTCGGAAGAATATTCTACTTCAACAGGAATTTTAGCTAATTCTTCAAACAAATATTCACCTACCAACCCAGAATGCCAAGATGTTCCACAGGCTAAAATGATAATTCTGCGAGCTTTAAGAAACTTATCTTTGTGATCAATAATTCCTGCTAAAGAAATATAACTAATTTCTTTTTGAATTCTACCACGACAACTATCAAATATGGTTTTGGGTTGTTCATAAATTTCTTTAAGCATAAAATGCTCATAACCTTCTTTTTCCAACTCGCTCAAATTCATTTCTAATTTATGAATCATCGGAGTTTTTTTTATATTAGAAATAGTTCTTACTTGTATTTCTTCACCTCTTCTTAAAATTGCAATTTCTTCATCATTTAAATACACAACATTTTTAGTGTATTCTACAATTGGTGTTGCATCTGAAGCTAAAAAGAAATCATCTTCTCCTATACCTACAACTAAAGGGCTTCCTTTGCGTGCTGCAATTAATGTATTGGTATCATCTTTTGAAATAATAACAATTGCATAAGCTCCTACAACCTGATTTAGAGCCAGTTGCACCGCATCGAATAAACTTACGTTATTGGTAACCTTAATATATTCAATTAATTGTACTAATACTTCTGTGTCTGTATTGCTCGAAAAAGTATAACCATTTTTAATTAATTCTTCTTTAAGAATGGCATAGTTTTCAATAATTCCATTGTGAATTAATGCAAGATTTTCACTTTGGGAAAAATGAGGATGAGCATTTACATCATTTGGTTCACCATGGGTTGCCCAACGAGTATGAGCAATTCCAATAGTTCCATGTAAATCTTTATCCTTTACAAAATTTTCTAAATCTGAAACTTTTCCTTTTGTTTTGTAAACTCTGAGTTTGTCGTTTAAAATAGCAATTCCCGCACTATCATATCCTCTATACTCTAGTCTGTGTAATCCTTTAATTAAAATTGGATATGCCTCTCTAGGCCCGATGTATCCTACAATTCCACACATACTTTTTCTAATTTTAGTTTATTAATATTTTATTTAATAACAGTATATCTTAGTTCTAATTTCATTCTGTTGGCTAAAGTTTTGTCAGAACCATAAAAAACGAATCTGTTTGCAGTTGTTCTTCTGCTGTCAGCATATAAGAAAATTCCAAAATTATCTTCATTAGAATTTAGCATCTTTTGAAAATATCTGGTAATTCTAATTCTATATTCTCTTGAAGTTGAATTATATCTAGCATCAAAAAAATCAGAAGAAAAGGTGTTGGTATTTGGATCATAAAAGTCAGGCATTAATTCTGTTTTATTATCTGCAACCCTTTTTAGTGCAGCCAATAATGCAGGAGGAGTATTTCTATCATCCAAATCAGCATTTTTTAAAACCAAAACGGCTTCATTTACAACAATTTTCTGATTTTTTATCCAATTTCTCAAATATGGAAATTTCATTTTTACTTTTATACCTCCCATTGATTGTAGATATAGTTTTTGAAATCCCAGATTTGTATCAGCACTTCCGTTTACTCCCAATTGATTTCTTAAATCAATATGTGCATTTGAATAGTTTTTATGATCAAAATATGTGTATTTTGCTGAATTCTCATTAATTACAAAAGTATATTTTAAGCTGTCTTTATCATTGTTTTTGTAATAAATGGTCATATTTGCCAATGCTGATGATTTCAAATCAAAATAGAGTATTGAACCTTTATTTGTTTGGCTTGTAGTTAATGGTCTTGCTTGTATATACAAACCTTTAAAAAATTCAGTAAATTTTTCATTATCAGCTAAATCTGTTGTAGCATTAGCACTAAAAAGCTTATTTGCAATTGCAGGATTCAGTTTAATCATCAACATAGGAGGAAACTTTACATTATTGTAAGTTACACTATCATTAGGATTTGGAATAAAAGTTAAAGAGCCCAATTCTGTTTTTAAATAAGGCAATTCTTTATCCCCATAGTAAACTGTATCTAATGACATTTTTTTATTAACTTCAAATACTTTTATTGTTTGAGGATAAGGTCTTTCATACATATTGCCAGCCATATAGCTGCCTTTATATGGCAAAAATAAAATTACAGAATCCAAAATTGGATTTGTTCCGAAGTTTAAATTATTGTTTGTCAATCTTATTTGCGTAAAAATACTGGCAGAAGTTGTTCCGAATACAGGATCATTAAATGTTCCCAATAAACTAGGGGAATAGTAATTATCTGTTCGTAATGAATCGTCAATCATTGAATATGCAAAAATTGATGATGTATCGTTGTATGATAATCCAAGTTTTTCACTTTCAGGTTGTAGATTAAGTCCTAATAAATCCGGTTCACTTTCGCATGAATTGATAATAATAACCAACCCTAATACAAATAAAAGGCGGAATGAGTTTAAAAGTAATGCTTTCAAATGTAACTTTTTTTAAAATGTTATTCAATATTAAGATTCAGATTCTGTTGCCATTACTTTGTCGTAAAAATCCGAATAGGCATTAATATATTTTTCTTTGGTTTGATAAGGCAAAAATAGTTTGTTTGAACTTTTTGCATATTCAATAAGTTCTTCCTTGATTTTTTCGCTACCAACAATAACTCCGTCAGAATAATCTATTGCTGCTTTCATCACATTAACGAAGTTTGGTGTTTTATATTGTTTTACATCTTTTGCTAAAATTCCTGGAAGTTTGATTTTTGTTGCAAAGTCTTTATGTAAGGTTTCCTTAAATTCATCATCATAAATAGAGATAACAATTTTGGTATCAGCAAACAAAGGATTGTCTTTAAAAGCTTTTTTGATATAAATCGGTACCAAACTAGTCATCCATCCGTGACAATGGATAATTTCCGGTTGCCAACTTAATTTTTTAACTGTTTCAATTACGCCTCTAGAAAAGAAGATAGCTCTTTCGTCATTATCATCAAAAAATTTGTTGTTTTTATCTGTAAAAACAGCTTTTCTTTGAAAATAATCTTCATTATCAATGAAATATATCTGCATTCTGGCAGATTGAATAGAAGCAACTTTTATTATGAGAGGGTGGTCTCTATCGCTTATTATCAGATTCATACCTGACAAACGAATAACTTCGTGCAACTGATTTCGTCTTTCATTAATATTGCCAAAACGAGGCATAAAAGTTCTTATTTCTTTTCCCTTTTCCTGAATACCTTGTGGGAGATGCCTTCCAATATTAGCCATGTGACTATCTTTCATATATGGTGCAATCTCTTGGGTAACAAATAAAATCCTGCCTTTACTCATCTTACTTTTTTAAGTTAAAATATAGAAATTTTTGCAAAGTTAGTAAAAATAACAAAAACTTCATACATTTTAATTTGTTTTTAGCTAAGTTCTAATTTTTTAACAAAAAAAAAGAATCTATATTTTGTAAAATCTAGTCTTGAAATTTTGTTAAAATGACTCAATTATCAATGGGTGCAAACGAATCTAAACTCGAAAAAGTAAAAAATGAGGTTTTCCCTTTGGTAATATTAAATTTAAACGATTGGTATTTAGAAGGTAATGTGGGTGAATTCATTTTAATGTTTACTGAATTTTCACCTTCTGGCATAGCAATTCTACTATACGCAATTTGATAGGGTAGCGTTTGCCAATTTCTTGTATCAGCTTTCTCTGTAAGTGCATTTACAATGCTTATGGCTGAACCTAAATCTTCATTCTCTTTTTTTGCTGCTGCTTCAATGGCTTTTTTTGTTGCCATCCTTAAAATCGCAGTGCCCATTTCTCGCAACATCCTATCATTTAATGTTTTAAAAGCAATCTTATTTATATCTTGTGCAAATTGCAAATCATAAGTATTATTATTTGCAACTAGTTGGGCATTTGTAAAAATCGGTTTTCTTTCGAGATATTTCGGAAAAGCAATTCTTAAAAAACTCAACTTCGAAAATCCGTTTTTTTCATTTTCAGATTTATCACCAATATAAATTGGGAAAGACATTCCTTGTTGTTCATTTGCAAAGGTTACAAAACCATCTTTACTTGATGTTTTCGCAAAATTTATACTCCATTCCGATTTTACCGGACCCAATCCATTATGCCAAAAAAACACCAATTCACCACCTTCGTTTACAATGTGTTGATATTTTATATTGAATTTTTTTTCATAAAATCTTAATTCTTCAAAGAAACCTACCCGGTAAGCAGCTCTTAATAAATCATGCTTTAATTGATTTGGTATCTCTAAACTAAAATTTTTCGAATACGATGATTCATATACATTTACAGCATTTCTGTAGGCAATAAAAGCATCATTATATTCTTTATTAGCATCATAAATTAGCCCCATTATAATATGGGCAAAAGCATCATCCTGATATCTGTTTTTGTGATCTGGATATTTGTCGTTCAATTGATTAAGCTTTTCATTAATGCGTCTTACTTCTACCAATGCTTCTTTGTATTTACCCAAATTAAGATAATTAAGCGCTTTGAAATAATTAATCATAACTACTTCAAAATCTTCAGCTTTATAGGGTTTAATACCTGGATTTGATAACAACGCAAGAGCTTCTAACCCTAAATTTTTCTGGTAATCTTCAACCATTTTGTCGGCTTCATCAAGAGAAATATTACTTTCATTATTCTGATTGCTAATCCAATCTACCCATCCTTTATTGAAAAGATATAATATTTTGTTCTTCCCTTTTTTACTTTTATCTTTTTCCAAATAATCTTTAGCTTTTGCAAAATCGCCTTCTGCTACTTGTGCCTGAAATTTCAAATTACTCTGATAATATGTGGCACAAGAAGTTAATAAAAAAACTAAAGGAATTATATAAATAATAAATTTTCGAGTCATCTGAAAATTAAATTAATATAAATATAAAATACAGAAGTGAATTTTTTTTTCAAAAAATTCACTTCCAATAAAATTTAAAATAATATTTAGTCTGAAATTATTTTCTTGATTTCTTTGTCACCAATCCAAACTATTTCATTGGTTTCGAGATTTGTAAGTTCCAAGTTGATTTTATAATTTACAACTTTATCTTTGTTAAATGAATCAACTGTTGAGTTAATACTACCCTGCATAATAAAATCTGCACCCAATTCTTTTCCCCATTTTTTTGTGGTTTCAGGTGAAGCATAATCTTGTTGATCTGCTCTTTCGCCTCTTAATTGTTCTCTTTTGTCACCAGCCTGAACCAATCTAACTCTTCTGTCGGTTAAAAAAGCTCTCTCAATATCTTTTATAAAAGCCTCAGAACTAATATGCTCGCTTGTTCTATTACTTATTAAACCAACAATTAATATTGGACGCTTTCCTTGGTTTTCTTTCTGATATTCAGCTAACCATGCTTCACCTAAAACTTGTGCAATCATAGCATCTGCTGTCATTTTTGCATCTGTATCATTCCATCTGCCACTTAAATCAAATTGTTGGTCAGGAGAAACTCTTTTTACTTCTCTTGTTGGTGTACAAGCACTTATCGATAAAATAAGCACAACTACAAATAGTCTAAAAATTCTATTCATTTTATTAAATTTTAAAAGTTAAATAATCACGTTTTTTCAACAAATAATATGCCAAAAATACTAAAAAAAATAATTCTACTATAATTTTTTATTTTTAATCAGTCCTTAATCCTCTTCAACAAAAGTTTGAAACACTTTGTTTGATCTAAATTTTCAAAATTGATGGA
>CAZWRD010000113.1:0-10334 GCA_964636105.1 uncultured Bacteroides sp. | reverse complement strand
AAAATGATCAAAGAAGCAATTGTTTTAGCTGGCGGACTGGGAACCCGCTTGCAAAGTGTAGTTAAAGACATTCCCAAACCAATGGCAGACATAAATGGAGAACCATTTCTGAAATATCTGCTCGATTACCTTATAAATAATGGAATCGAAAGTGTTGTTTTGTCTGTAGGCTTCCGATACGAAGTAATTAAAGATTATTTTGGCAACAGATATAAAAACCTTGCACTTTATTATGCTGTTGAAGATGAACCATTAGGAACTGGTGGCGGCATTATGAATGCTCTGAATTTTACCCACGAAAATTTGGTTTACCTTATCAACGGCGATACTTTTTTTAATGTAAATCTGAAAGAATTATCTGATTTTCACAATCAAACCAAAGCAGATTTTACCTTGGCTTTAAAACCAATGACTAATTTCGATCGTTACGGAACCGTTGAAATGAATATTGACAGAATTATAAAATTCAATGAAAAGCAATACAAAGACAAAGGTTTGATTAACGGAGGAATATATATATTAAACAAAAACCTGCTCGAAACATTGTCTTTTTCTCAAAAATTCTCTTTCGAGAAAGATTTTCTGGAGAAATACCTCAATCACTTTTTTATAAATGGCAGTATTATTGACAATTATTTTATAGATATTGGCATACCCGAAGATTATCAGCGGGCACAGGATGAATTGAGATAAACCCAAATTAATCAATAGGAAACTTGAAAAGTGGAACTGTTTGATTTAATTGGATTAATCCCGATTTAGTTATTGTTTTAAATTATTTCAAATAATTTAATTACAATCCCGCACATGCAAAATTCGATTGCTCATTTTCAAATGAGCAATTTGGGATAAAAAAAGGATTTATTTATAAATAAGGTCTGATTCTAATTCAGAACGTTTTTAAATACCATTGTATATATATGGACATCAGAATTATATGGAGGTTATTAAACGTTTTGACTTAAAAATAAATCCAAAAAATGGCTTATAATTCAGATATTTTCTCTAATTTCGTTGCAGAAAAAAAACACACTTTTTTTAAAGAATATTCAACTTAAATCATTCAAAAATGGCAAAAGTTAAAGGCGACATAGTAGTTGATATTGAGAAATGTAAGGGATGCGAAGTATGCATAGCTGCATGTCCAAGTGATGTAATTGCAATGTCAAAAAATGTAAACGGAAAAGGCTATCATTATGCCGAATCTGTAAATGAGGATTGTATTGGTTGTGCAAATTGTGCAATTGTATGTCCAGATGGTGTAATCACCGTATATAAAGTAAAGTTATAAAAAACGTTTTTAACAGTTTTAAATACAAAGGAATGAAAGAACTGAGATTAATGAAAGGTAACGAAGCCGTTGCAGAAGCAGCGATTCGTGCCGGCTGTGATGGTTATTTCGGCTATCCCATTACTCCACAATCGGAAATAATGGAATATTTGATGGCTCAACAACCAGAAAAAACCACAGGAATGGTTGTGTTACAAGCAGAAAGCGAAGTAGCCGCAATCAATATGGTATATGGTGGTGCCAGTTGTGGCAAAAGAGTAATGACTTCTTCATCAAGTCCTGGTATCAGCTTAAAGCAAGAAGGTATTTCTTATATTGCTGGTGCCGAATTACCATGTGTAATTGTTAATGTAGTACGTGGCGGTCCTGGTTTAGGAACTATTCAACCTTCGCAATCAGATTATTTCCAATCTGTTAAAGGTGGTGGTCATGGTGATTACAGACTTATTGTTTTAGCTCCATCTTCAGTACAGGAAATGGCTGATTTTGCAGGTTTAGGTTTCGATTTGGCTTTCAAATACAGAAATCCTGTTTTGATATTATCGGATGGCGTTATTGGTCAAATGATGGAAAAGGTTGAACTTGATGAGTTTAAACCTCGTTTTACTAAAGAAGAAATTGCAAAAAATACGCCTTGGGCTACTTTTGGCAAAACTGATGACAGAGAAAGAAATATTATTACTTCATTAGATCTTGATTCAGCTAAACAAGAAAAACATGTAACTCATCTTTCAGAAAAATACAAATTGATGGAAGAAAACGAAGTTAGATATGAAGAATTTCAAACAGAAGATGCTGAATATCTAATTGTTGCTTATGGATCTAGTGCACGTATCAGCCAAAAAGCTGTAGACATTGCCAGAGCCAAAGGTATTAAAGTTGGTTTGTTACGTCCGATTACTTTATTCCCATTTCCTAAAAACCCACTTGCTGAATTAGCAAAACAGGTTAAAGGTATCCTTTCTGTTGAAATGAGCTTAGGTCAAATGGTTGAAGATGTAAAATTAGCTGTTGAATGTAAAGTAAAAGTTGAACATTTTGGTCGTTATGGTGGTATTATTCCAACTCCTGACGAAGTAGTTGCAGCTTTAGAACAAAAAATCATAGGAGGTTAATACAATGTCAGATATAATTACAAAAGAACAAATCAGACAACCTGAAAATTTGGTTTATTCAAAAACCAAATTGCTTACTGATAAAGCTTTAAGCTATTGCCCAGGTTGTGGACACGGAACCGCACATCGTATTGTGATGGAAGTGATTGAAGAACTTGGTGCTCAAAGCGAAACCATAGGGATTGCTCCTGTTGGCTGCTCTGTTTTGGCTTACGAATTTATGAATATTGATATGCAACAGGCTGCTCACGGTAGAGCTCCTGCCTTGGCTACTGCTGTTAAAAGATTAATGCCCGAAAAATATGTTTTCACTTACCAAGGTGATGGAGATTTGGCTGCAATTGGTACTGCCGAAACTATTCATGCTTGCAATCGTGGCGAAAACATAACCATTATCTTTATTAATAACGGAATATATGGTATGACTGGTGGACAAATGGCTCCAACAACTTTACCTAATATGAAAGCATCTACTTGTCCTTATGGCCGTGATGTTGCTACTATGGGTAATCCTTTAAAAATTACTGAGTTAATTGCTCAATTGCCAGGTGTGCATTATGTTACACGTCAGGCTGTTCATACTCCAGGTAATGTTCGCAAAACAAAGAAAGCTGTTCGCAAAGCATTTGATTTACAAAAAGAAAACAAAGGTTTAACTTTTATTGAAATCGTTTCAAATTGCAATTCAGGTTGGAAAATGACTCCAGTACAATCAAATAAATGGATGGAAGAGAATATGTTCCCATTCTATCCTTTGGGTGATATTAAAGTAGATGGTCAATTGATTAAATAATTTTAAAAAATTTGAAGTTATGACAGAAGAAATAATCATTGCCGGATTTGGTGGGCAAGGGGTTTTATCAATGGGTAAAATTTTGGCTTATTCCGGAATTATGCAAAATCAGGAAGTAAGTTGGATGCCTTCATATGGTCCTGAAATGCGTGGAGGTACTGCAAATGTTGCGGTTGTTATTAGTGATGAGAGAATTAGCTCTCCAGTTATTAATAGTTATGATACTGCAATTATCCTTAATCAACAATCATTGGATAAATTTGAATCAACTGTAAAACCAGGTGGTTTATTAATTTATGATCCAAACGGAATTACACATCATCCAACACGTAAAGATATCAATATCTATGCAATAGAAGCTTCTGAAGAAGCTGGAAAACTTGGAATGATGAAAACTTTCAATATGATTGTTTTAGGTGGTTTCTTGCAATTGAAGCCATTAATTAAACCTGAATTTATTCACAAAGGTTTAGAAAAATCATTGCCGGTTCGTCATCATAAACTGATACCCGAAAATGAAAAAGCTATTGAAATAGGAAAAGGTCTTATTAAAGGAGTCCATGTTTTATAAACTATCCTTATAAATAATTTTGAAGTCCGTTATATTTATCATAACGGACTTTTTTTGTCCTTTTTTGAAACTGTTTTTTGTGATTATGACTCTAATTTTTATATATTGAAAAAAATAAAATATTGATATTCATGTTTTTAATCTGTTGATGTTTAAAAATATTTTTTTAGGTACAATTTTTGGCATATAAGTGTATTAATTTTAAAAAATTATAGCCATGAAAAAACAAAATTTATTTGCATTACTTATAATATTATTTGTATTTGCAGCTTGTAAAAAAGATTCTGAACCTGATTTAGTAGCAACTGTTAGCAAAACAACAGAATTACAGGTTCCTCAAAATTTTAATTGGAAAACTACCAGAGATTTAACGCTTAACGTTGTTTCTCAGGGAAGTCAGTTGTTTGATGTTATATCTGTATATACTTCAAATCCATATAATGGAGACAAAGCTTTTGTAAAAGGTAGTGCCAAAACCGGACTTCCTTTTAATACAACAATTAGTATTCCTTCTTCTGTTACCGAAATTTATGTGGTAAAAACCAGTGCTGATGGTAGTACTGATATGCAAAAAGTTAGTGCATTACAACAAACTATTAATGTTGTGTTTTCTAAAACTAAAAGTAGTTCGCCCAAAAGTATTCCTTACCAAACCAATAATGGACCAGGTACTTCAGCAAATGTAATTATTACGCAAACTAGTGGAACTATTACCATTACTGGTGGTCAGACCTATATTATGAATAATAATTTTACAGGCAATATTAATTGGGAACCTTGGAATAATGGAGGTACATTAAAAATTAATAATAATGTTACTTTCACTTCAGGTGAATTAGGAAATAATTGTAAAATACAAGTTTTGCCAAATGCAAAACTTACAGTAAATAATACCATTCAAATGTATGGAACTTCATCAATGTATGTTTATACCAATGGTGAAGCAATTATTGATATAATGAAAAGCAATCAATCTAGTGTTCAATATGTAAATTATGGTAGCTTTAAAGTTACAACTTGGTCGGGTGCAATAAATGGTTCAATTGAAAACTATGCTTACTTTAAAACAACTCAAAATACTACTACATCTACTTCTGCATCTATTACAAACTATGGAGACCTTATTTTTGATAATAATTTTGAAACCAATAAGCCTTTAATAAACTATAATACATTACATGTTAAAGGCAATTTTATTGCAAACGGTATTAATCTTGAAAATCAATGTAAAATATTAGTTGACAACAATATGTCTATCAATGCAACTTCTCTAATTAGTGAACCTGCAACAGGAACTTCAATTATTGTTGGGAATAAATTTTTTGGCAGTAGTTCTGCATTGGTAAAATTGAGAGATGGTAGTTTACTTTTAACAAAAGACATGGAATATTACGGTACCATACAAGGTGATGGAAATAATACAAGTAGTGTTAAAGTTACAGGAAGCTTTGTAAATATGTGGGGTTCAACAATTAAGTCAAAAATTGAAATTAGTGGTACATCTTCAACAGCTCCTGCAGGGATGACACTTCAAGGTGGACAAGCTACTTATACTTCAAATGCTGCAGCAACTAACTTTATTCCTGCATCTGAATGTAACCCAGGTATAGGATTTGTAGCAATTGTTGATGCTGATAATGATGGCGTTGCTGATGCTCAGGATGATTATCCTAATGATGCTACCAAAGCTTATAACAATTACTATCCGGGTGCAAATACCTATGGAACCATAATGTTTGAAGATTTATGGCCAGCAATGGGTGATTATGATTTTAATGATATGGTTGTAAACTATAAAGTAAATCAAATAACCAATGCTGCTAATAAAGCCGTTGAAATTAATGCTTCATACAAAATTAAAGCAGTTGGTGGAACTATTTCAAATGGTTTCGGAATTCAATTTGATGGATTAAATCCTAATCAAATACAATTGGTTACAGGTACTCAACTTAGTAGTGGTTCTGCTGTTTCAGTTGCCAACAATGGTGTTGAAAACGGACAGAATAAGGCTGTAGTTATTTTATATGATAAAACATCTCATTTAATATCTCAAAGTGGTTCTTTTGTTAATACAGAGATTAATAAACCAAGAATTAATGCTTATACATTTAATGTTGTAATTAAATTTACATCTGCAATTGATCCTAGCTTATTAGGAACTGCTCCTTATAATTACTTTATGTTCAGAACTACAAACAGAGGTCATGAAGTACATGCAAAAAACAATCAGCCTACATCTTTAGCTAATCTGCAAACTTTAGGAACTGTAAATGATGCTTCTAATCCTGCAACTTCACAATATTATAAAACAGCTACAAATTTGCCTTGGGCAATAAGTGTTCCTGTTGAAATTGATTATCCTTCAGAAAAAAATGACATTGTAACTGCCTTTACCTATTTTGCTTCATGGGCTCAATCAGGTGGCGTAACGAAATCTGACTGGTATAGCGATATGAGTGGTTATAGAAATAATTCTTTAATCTATCATTACAATGCTAGCCCAGTTAAATAATTAAATTTTGTTTTCATGTGCTTAGGCTGTCTTGTAATGAGGCAGCCTTTTTTTTATGTGAAAAAAATCATATCTATCTTTTGTCTTCGGTCTTTTTTCTTACTTTTGCAGCAAAATTTAAACCATATTTAAAAAATGAATACTCATTATATCAGCAAAGAAATCCTTGGATTTGAAGACATCGAAATTATTCTTAACAATAAGCAAATCATTGAATTATCGCAACAAGCAAAAGATTCGATTATTAAATGCCGCGATTATCTTGATAATAAAATGAAAACCCAAACCGAACCCATTTATGGAATTACTACAGGTTTTGGTTCTTTATGCAATCATGTTATTTCAAACGATCAGCTTAATAAATTGCAAACCAATTTGGTAATGTCGCATGCTTGTGGTTTTGGCGATGAGGTTCCTCAGGAAATTGTAAAGATAATGCTGTTGTTGAAGATTCAATCTGTTTCTTACGGACATTCGGGTGTTCAGCTAATTACGGTTCAGCGATTAATTGATTTTTTTAATAACGATATTCTTCCGGTTGTTTATCAACAAGGTTCTTTGGGTGCTTCGGGCGATTTATCTCCACTTGCGCATATGTCTCTGCCTTTATTGGGTATGGGCGAAGTTTATTTTGAAGGCAAAAAACAAGCTGCTGCCGATGTGCTTAAAAAATTCAATTGGCAACCCATACAATTGCAATCTAAAGAAGGTCTTGCTCTTTTAAATGGCACACAATTTATGAGTGCTTATGGCGTTTATTGCTGCCTCAGAATATTCAAATTATCACGTTTGGCCGATATTATCGGTGCTTTATCTCTCGATGCTTTCGATGGTAGAATAGAACCTTTTCATGAGCTTATCCAATTAATCAGACCTCATAAAGGTCAGATTAAAACAGCCAGACGTATTAAAAATTTACTCGAAGGTAGTGAGTTGATAAACCGTAAAAAAGAACATGTTCAGGATCCTTATTCTTTCCGTTGTATTCCGCAGGTGCATGGAGCTTCTAAAGATTCTATCAATTATGTTTCTTATGTATTTAAAAATGAAATTAATTCGGTTACCGATAATCCTACCATTTTCCCTGATGAAGATTTAATTATTTCTGCCGGCAATTTCCACGGGCAACCACTTGCATTGGCTTTAGATAATCTGGCAATTGCGATGGCTGAGCTTGGAAATATTTCCGAAAGACGTACTTATCAGCTAATTGGAGGCAAACGAAATTTACCTCATTTTTTGGTTGCTCATCCGGGCTTAAACAGCGGTTTTATGATTCCGCAATATACTTCAGCTTCTATTGTTAGCCAGAATAAACAACTTTGTACACCTTCGTCTGTTGATTCTATTGAATCATCACAAGGGCAGGAAGACCACGTAAGTATGGGTGCTAATGCAGCTACCAAAACATTTAAAGTTCTCGAAAATCTGGAAAGAATTTTATCTATCGAATTGTTTAATGCAGCACAGGCATTAGAATTTCGTCGTCCATCAAAATCATCTCCTTATATCGAAAATTTTGTTGCAGAATACCGCAAACACGTCAAATTTATTGATGATGACGAAATAATGTACACCAATATGGCAAAATCTGCTGCTTTCCTGCGCAATTATACTTTTGATTTGCCAGGTGAAGATGTGAAATTATATCAACTTTAACGCTTGAGAATTATCACATTATTTTGTTGCAAAACTTTAGGCCTTGGGTTTTCAAACAAAAGTTGATGTTCTTCTTTTTTTGATTTAAAATCTAAAACCAAAAAGCCGATAGCTAAAAACTATCGGCTTTTTTTATGCTCAATTATAAAATTTGTAGCAGGAATAAAAAATAAATCAAATTTTGAAGTATTTTTGTAAAAAATAAATCGCATGAGAACTTATAATTTAGATATTAAAGAGGTTGAAAATAAATTTGTGATTACTGTTGATAAAAATAAATTGGATGCCGAATATATTCTGAGTTTAATTAATTGGTTGCAATTTGCGACCAATCAAACTCCAATTGCCGAGCCAACAAAAAGGATATGGAATTATTCTGGCAGTGTTGATCTTAATCATCAGTTAGATAATGTTAATATCAGAGATTTAGCATATGAATAAGATAGGTGTTGATACAAATATTTTTATCTATACTTTAGACAAATCTTCACCGCATCACCTAAAGTGTGATTCTTTTCTGAAAGATACATCTAACGATTTGTTTACAACTACAAAAAATATATCGGAATACTTTGCTGTATGCTCAAAATTGGGGATTGATAAAGAAAAAGTAATTGGGTTTTACAATGAAATAAAAAACAATATTACAATTCTTTACCCAAGCAGTGAAAGTTTAAAAACATTTGTGTTGTTAATCGACTATTATCAGCCTAAGGGAAACAGAGTTTATGATGTTGAGATTGTTTCTATATTAGCAACAAACAAAGTATCGAAAATAGCAACAGTTAATATTGATGATTTTAAAAACATATCAGAAATTGAATTGATTGATTTGGATAATTACAAATAAAACAATAATTATCTACTTTTTTACAATCTCAAAAGCCGATAGCCAAAACTACCGGCTTTTTTGATAAGTTTACCCTGCATAGCTAATTACTGGCAGGGCAGGCTTTTCGATTGGCTACCGTATTTTTTACATAAATATCAAACCAATTATAAAACTAACTAAATTTGTCAAAAAGCTTATTAAAATAGATTGTTTCACTTTAGTCCCAATAATAAATCTCCAATATAAAGCTTCAATCAATACAACAATAAATTCTAAAAGTAAAATAGATATTGCAATGTGGAAATAAGTAATCCATAATGAAAAATGAGTTATCAAGTTTAATAAAATAAACGTCAGGATAAAATATTTAATATTTTTTAGAACTGTTTTATATTTCTTGTAAAAATAAAGTCCGATTAATGTTTCTACAATTATTGTCAGCACTAATGATAAAAAATAATTAAAGTAATCAGTTTTAAAGAAGGATGGTATTATATCTAATCGATCTTGTGAAATCTCAAATTTGTAAGATGAACCTCCATGATTATTAATTATTTTTTTTGATTCAATTTTTTTTCCGTTTTCAAACACAAATACTGTAAAATAATGAATCTTAAGATGTGCATAAATCTCATATCCGTAGTCATTTTTTATTAATCCAAATGGACCAGAGTTTCCAGTTGACGTTACATGTTCAGAAGAATCAATATCAATGGAAATAGAATCAAAATCTGTAATTAGTTTTTCGTCTTTATAAAATTTTAAATAAATATTATTTGAAATTTTAAAAGGTATGGCGTCTGCCATCACAGAAATTCCGCTTATTAAAAATACGATAATGATAGTAAGTTTCTTCATATATGGTAGCTAACATTATTAAAACCTTGCCAAAGGTAATACAAGCCTGAAAGATTTGGTGGCTAAACCTAGCCTTTAGCAATCTTTTTTCCTGCAAAAATACATTTTATTTAAACCCAAAAACGAATATCGAAATGCAATTGTAAATTTATTTTTATTCTAATTTAACTTCGGTAAGCTTCTATTTTATAGACTATCAATATTTAGTGTTGGATTCGCAATCGGCAATTTTTAACAAAATAATGGTAAACGATTATGTTTGCTTCTTTTAATGTTTGAAAAGTTTTATTGAAATGTAAACATTTAATACCCATGCTTTTTTTGTCATGAAATAATTTACACTCACTTTATTTCAACTCAAGTTTACAACCATTTGCCCCGAAAAGTCTTTGGAAAGCATCTAAAAGCCGTTGGAACGCATCTAAAAGTTGTTGGAATGCATATAAATGCCTTTGGAAAGTATCTAAAAGCTGTTGGAACGCATCTAAAAGTTGTTGGAACGCATCTAAAAGTTGTTGGAACGCATTTAAATGCCTTTGGAAAGCATCTAAAAGCTATTGGAAGGTATCTGAAAGCCATTGGAAAGCATCTAAAAGCCATTGGAAAGTATCCAAAAACCTATGGTATGCTTCCAATTTAAAACAAGCATTTTATTTTGACGATCTTAAAATTTATTTTTTTTTCAAAACCATGAAAAAAAATA
>CAZWRD010000112.1:0-10459 GCA_964636105.1 uncultured Bacteroides sp. | reverse complement strand
CTGGCATAAATTCAAATAACTTTTACCATGTTGAGAAATCTTTTATCATTAATACTTTTAGTAATTACCTTTCAATTATTTGCACAAAAAAACATCAATATTCCACTGGCAAACGATTTTACTGTAATTACTTCTAATAATGATACTTTAAGCCTTTACAAAACCCTGAACGAAGGCAAAACGGTGGTTCTCGACCTGTTTCAGATTACCTGCGGACCCTGCCAAACCAATACCCCAATCATTGATTCAGCCTATAAGTTGCTTGGAAGCGGACAAAATAACGTGGTATTCTGGGGCATATCAAATGCCGACAGCAATCAAGCAATCAATCAGTTTTGTAATACTTATCATGTTAGTTTCCCATGTGCTGGTATAGAAGGTGGCGGCGATAGCCTTATTAATATGCTTTATAATCAATTGGGCTATTTCGGTTTTCCCACTTATGCCGTAATCTGCCCGAACGACAGAACTATGCACTGGCAAATCAATAATCCGCCAATCTACAATGGTTTCGATTCTTATATAAATATTTGTAATAATATCGGTATAACAGAAAAACAAAGAAATGACGATAAAATAATTCAGATTTATCCCAATCCAGCAACAGAGTTTGTAAATATAAAGATTAATACTGATGAAGTAGCCCGTTTTCGGATAGAATTACTTAGTAATATGGGTGAAAAACTAAAGACAGAATATTTCAACAGCGATCAGGGCAATCACAATCAATTCAGATTAGATATAAATGGCATAAAGGAAGGAAGCTATTATCTTACAGTTTATCAAGATGGAAATCTGATATTTGCAGGGCTGGTAATGAAAATAAATAGCAAATAAATGATAAGATTTATCTAATAATTTGGCTTTATAATTCTTATTCTAAATAAAACACGAAAACCAAAAATACGAATGTTTTGTTTAATGTAACAAGTTTTAAGTTTTTACGTTTAAAAACACAATGTTATAAATTTTATCATGAAGCAATTTTTTACATTTATTATATTTAGCTTTTTAGTTTTACAAATCCATACTTCGGAAGCACAAACCCGAATGGATTCATTAATGTTTGAAAGGCAAAATTTATATCAGAGTTTTATACTAAAGATGGATCCAAAAATATTTACCGATCCCAATTTTGTAAATACACTCAACGATATGAGCAGCATTGATAGTTTAATATCCGAAGAATCACATCGTATTGATTCTACGTTTGCTGCCAACGAAAAAATGTCGCCAATGATTGGCGTTACCATGGAAAATCTAAGAAGCAAAAGAGATAGAGCCCAAACTTATTTTTACATTAGTCTTTTATTTTTGGCAGGAATGATTGGTTTAGCAATCTATTTGGCAGAAAAATTAAAAACGATGACAAAAAATATTGTTTTTCTTGAAGCTGACATTTCTGAAGCCAATAACAATTATTCGCGTGTAAGTGAAGAAAAAATAATAATTCACCGCGAAATGAATATCAAAATAAAATCATTTGAACATAAAATAGATGTTTTGGTTAATGAAAATCAAAATCTAATTACTGAAAATAAACGCATTATAGAAGATTACAAAAAACTTCTATCATCAAAAACAAATCAAAATACGATTAGCAATCAATTTCTTGTTGAAAACAAATTACTAAAAGAAGCAATTAAAATTCTTGAAAATCAAAAATTTGATTTAGAAAAAGAATTAAAAAAGCAAACAAACATCAAGCCAATTAATGAAGCCGAAATTGAACAAATTAAAACAGAATTTACCAAACGTATCGAACACTTAGAAAATGCACTAAAAACCAAAGATATTATGGATGGCGTAATAGCCAAACGTAGTAAAGAATTAGAAGACGTCATAAGTGAAATGAAAGAACATGTTAATCAGTTAACTACTGAGCTAGAAGATGAAAAAGCTTATAACGAAAAATTATCAAATCGTGTAGCATTTTACGAAGAAGAAATAAACGACAAAGATCAGGAATTAAAAACATTATGGAATAAAATATCGCAGCAAGTAGCAAGTAAACAGCAAACCATAAATGTTAAATCGGAAGATCCCGAAACCAATATGCTTAAAAGACTTGAAAAACTTAGTCGTTTAAAACAAGCTGAAATTTTATCTGACGATGAATATAATACCTTGAAAGAAAAAATTATTGGACAATATTAATCTTTTTCAGTTCAGCATAGAAAGCCTTGTAATGTGTAATTACAGGGCTTTTTTCATTTAAAAAAAAGCGGATATAAGCACTAAATAAATTTTATTTTGTTAAAAATAAGGATTATAAAGCAACCTTATGTACATATTTTTGTCTTTATTACAATAAACAATTTATAATTTCAAAAAATGAAAACAGTAAAAAGTACTTTATTAGTGTTGATTTTGGGTATATTTGCTTTTATTGCATGCGAAAAAGTGGATGTAACCAACAAAACAATTGCTCCGGTTGCACCAGAAGTAAAAGATAATCCAGCCGGATTAGGTTCAAATCCAGGGAAACCATATTGTGCTCCGTTTATTCTGCCTGCAGGGATTGAATTTGTTGGCGATTTACAGAGTTCAAGTTTTAAATCTACAAGTTTTGATAAAGAAAATCAAAATGCCGAAGATTTTATCATGAATCCAAAAACAAACTTTATCCCATTAGGATCAGGTTCTTTAGTGCAAATCTACATGAAGTTTAGAAACAAAAATTCATTTAAGCAAACATTAATTATTCCGGGAGGATTAATATTTTGTCCTGAAGATACAACATCACAAACAGGTGTTATTGTTCAGCCTGATACTTTAATAATTAATCCAAACGATAGCATTGGCGTATTACTTAAAGCATATTGTACCAATTTGCACAAACATGTACCAAGTAACACAAAATTCAATTTAATTGGTGTTTCACTTCATAGTGATTTGAATACTGTAGTCGGAATTTTGAAAAGCAAACAAAAATTGCAACAAGGTTCAAAACTTCAAAATATTATCTGGAATATTTCCGATAGAGGAGGTTTAAAGGATGAAGATCTTGATTACTTAAATAGTTTACCATAATTTTTTATTAGTTATTAAATTTTAAAGCTCTGGAATTTTTTATTTCAGAGCTTTTTTATTGATCTTCCGAAAAATGACGTAAAAGTTTTCGGTAAGCCGAAAAAATATTTGCCCTTGAAACAAAGCCTATATATTTCCCTTCATTAAGTACCGGCAGGTTATAATTTCCCGATTCGTTAAATTTTCTTACTATGGTTTCCATACTGTCATTAAATTCAACAATATGAGTAGGAATTATTTTTAAATCACTTATATAGGTATTGTCATACATTTCAGTGTTAAACATAATATGACGTATATCATCCAAAACCACAACACCAATAAAATTTTTATCATTGTCTACTACCGGAAAAACATTTCTGTGGGATACAGAAATAACTTCTACCAGTTTTCTGAGTGTTGCATCAGGTTGTATGGTATGAAAATTGGTTTCAATCAATTTGTCAATTTTCATAAGTGTAAGCAAAGCCTTATCTTTATTATGTGTAATCAGTTCGCCTCTTTCAGCAAGTCTTTTAGTATAAATTGAATGAGGTTCCCATCTGAAAATGGTTAAATAAGAAATTACTGATGTAATTATCAAAGGTGTGAATAATTGATAACCACCTGTAATCTCAGCAATTAAAAAGATGGCTGTCAATGGAGAGTGCATAACACCCGACATGATGCCAGCCATGCCCACTAGCGCAAAATTAATTTCGGAAACATGAGCAAATCCTAGGGTATTTAAAAGCCGGGCAACAAAAAAGCCTGTAATTCCACCCATAAATAACGAGGGAGCAAAAATACCACCAACACCACCACTTCCGTTGGTTACTGCCATTGCTACAACCTTAAAAAACATAATTGCCAATAATGCTCCTAAAAACAACCATAAATCATCTTTTACAAAATAAAGAAAACTAGTTTGTACAATTTCATCACCTTTTCCATGAAGCATCATTTTCAAAACATCATAACCTTCGCCATAAAGCGATGGGAAGATGAGAATTAACACACCTAAAATAACACCACCTAAAATTATTTTCAAATATTGATTGTTGATTTTTTTATACAACTCTTCGATATACATCGAAACTTTGGTGAAATATAAAGAAACCAAACCCGAAAAAACACCCAAAATAATATAAAACGGAGTATTCTTTAGATAAAATGGCATGGTAACATCAAAAGCAAACAATACCCCTTTTCCCATTAAAAAGTAAGATAATGAAGAAGCTGTAATTGCTGAAATCATTAGAGGGATTAGGTTAGCAACTGTGAGGTCGAGCATCAGGACCTCAATTACAAAAACTATTCCGGCAATTGGGGCTTTAAAAATGCCAGCTACGGCACCTGCTGCACCGCAACCTATTAATAATATGATGGTTTTGTAATTTAACCTGAACAATTGTCCCAATGCAGAGCCTATGGAACTCCCTGTATAAACAATTGGAGCTTCTAGTCCAACAGAACCACCAAAAGCTACAGTTAATGTACTGGCTATCATCGACGAATAGGTATTATGCGGCTTTATTTTACCTCCATTTTTCGAAATCGCAAACAAAACCCTGCTAACTCCATGACTGATTTTATCTTTCACAAAATACTTCACAAACAATACGGTAAGTAAAATACCAATGCCGGGATATGCCAAATACAGATAATTTACAGAATCCACATCAAAACCCGAAGTAAAAAAATAGTGGGTATAAAATGCCGTATTCTTCAAAATGATAGCAGCCAATCCACTCAATAGCCCGATAATAAGGCTAAGAATAATTACAAAGCGCTGATTACTGATGTGTTTCAATCGCCAGACAAAAAGTTTGTTTATGTATTTTTGTGAATTCATTGCAATGCAAACCTACAAGTTTTTTATGAAATAATTCAGTTTTTTTTGAAGATTTATACTTTTTCTAACATTTCTGATTCCTATGATTTATTAATCTACAAATTATTGTTAATAACAAAATCAAATTTAAAACGTTATAAAAAGAAGATTTTTTAAATTTGCTAAAAATACATATGTATGAAAATAATTACCTATAACGTAAACGGAATCAGATCAGCAATGTCGAAAGCTTGGCTCGACTGGGTAAAAATTATTGATCCAGATATTATTTGTTTGCAGGAGCTGAAAGCTCAGCCCGATCAGTTGCCTTTACTTGATTTTGAGGCAGCAGGATACACATGTTATCACGAAACTGCTCAAAAAAAAGGATATAGCGGAGTTGCCATACTTACAAAACAAAAACCTGATTTGGTAAAAAACGGTATCGGTATCCCAAAATACGACAATGAAGGGAGATTTATCAGAGCCGATTATGGCGATATATCTGTTATCAGCGTTTATCATCCTTCGGGAAGTAGCGGCGATGAACGTCAGGATTTTAAAATGAATTGGCTAACTGATTTTCATAATTATATTAATGAATTGAAAAAAGAAAGACCAAATCTGATTATTGCTGGTGATTATAATATTTGCCATAAGCCAATTGACATTCATGATCCTATCAGAAATGCCACAAGTTCAGGCTTTTTGCCAGAAGAACGAGAATGGATTGGGAATTTTATTGACAGTGGATTTGTTGATTCTTTCAGAGCTTTCAACACCCAGCCTGATCAATATACGTGGTGGAGTTTCAGAACCAAAGCACGCTCAAGAAACTTAGGCTGGCGTATTGATTATCTGATGGTAAGCCAACCAATTGCAAACAAAATGAAACATGCCGAAATTCTTGCTGATGCGGTTCATTCTGACCATTGTCCGGTATTGTTGGATATCGATTTTAATTAGTTTAAAAAAACATCAAATTTATTATATATGAAAAAAGCAAATCAAATTTTAATTGCTTGTATCGCAATTATTTTATCAACTTCTTGTGTTACCCAAAAACGTTATGCCGATTTGGAAGACAAATATAAAAAATGTTCTAACGATTTGTCGAGTATTGAAAAGTCGAAAAACGACATTAGCGTGGTAAATAATGAGTTAACCGCTGAAATTGAGAAAATGAAAAAGAATAAAGCAGATCAAGAAAGTGAATCTGCAATGATGAATGATAGATTCGCAAAATTGGAAAGCGAACATGCTCAATTATCAACAGATTATTCAACTTTACAATTAAAATACAACAAATTGCTAACAGGAAACAGAGCAGAAACACAAGATGTAATGGATGCATTGCAAAAAACTCAAGCTGATTTGCTCAAAAAAGAAAACGATTTAAAGAAAAGTGAAGCTGATTTATTGAAATTACAAACTCAATTAAATGAGAAAAAAGCCAACTTAGATATTTTAACCGAAAAACTTGATGCAAAAGAGAAAAAACTCAATGAGTTACAAACAATTCTTGACAATAAAGACAAACAAGTTGCTGACTTGAAAAACAAAATAACGACTGCACTTTTAGGCTTTAAAGATAAAGGATTAACAATTGAAACCCGCAATGGAAAAGTTTACGTTTCGATGGACGAAAAGCTTTTGTTTGCTTCCGGCAGCTGGAATGTAGCAGAAGAAGGCAAAAACGCACTCAAAAGCGTTGCAAAAGTTCTTGAGTTAAATAAAGATATCAATGTGATGATTGAAGGTCATACCGACAATGTTCCATATTCTGGCAGCGGGCAAGTGAAAGATAACTGGGATTTGAGCGTTATGAGGGCTACTGCTATTGTTAAGATATTATTAGAAAACAAAGGCATTGAAGCTAATCGTATTGCAGCTTCGGGCAGAAGTCAATATATTCCTGTTGATGTTGCAGATACCAAAGATGCAAGGGCAAAAAACAGAAGAACAGAAATTATTTTAACTCCAAAATTAGATGAATTATTAAAGGTTTTGGGTGATAATTAATATGGTTAGTAATTTAATAATTACACAAAAAAGCTGGATGAAACATCTCATTCAGCTTTTTTTAATTTCAAACCTAATCGTTCACCTTCTCTTAGCATTAATCCCCAAGCTTCTTCGTGGTTGTTGTGTATAATTCCGTCTAAAATAGCATCTTTAATGGTGTTTTTGATGATGCCGATTTCTCTGCCCGGAGCCAAACCAAAAGCTTTCATAATATCTTCGCCACTTACTGGTGGCTGAAAATTACGAACTTTATCTTTTTCTTCAATTTCTTTCAATTTCTGACGAACGATGGCAAAGTTTTTGAGATATTTTACCACTTTTGCTTTGTTTTTCGATGTTACATCTGCTTCGCAAAGTAACATTAAATCTTCAACTTCATCACCAGCTTCAAAAAGCAATCTTCTTACAGCAGAGTCTGTTACAATTTCTTCTGCCAAAATAATCGGACGTAAATGAAGTAGTACCAGTTTCTCAACATATTTCATTTTTTCGTTCAAAGGAAGTTTCAATCGCTTAAATATTTTTGAAACCATTTTCGAACCAATATACTCATGAGAATGAAAGGTCCAACCCATACCTTTTACAAATTTTTTGGTTTGTGGTTTGGCAATATCATGTAAAATAGCAGCCCATCTCAGCCACAAATTATCAGTATTTTTCGACAGATTATCAAGCACTTCCAATGTGTGAAAGAAATTATCTTTATGCCCTTTTCCTTCTATATATTCTGCACCTTTCAATTCCAGAAATTCAGGGAAAATAAGTTTCAGCAATCCTGTAGTATTTAAAAGCCTGAAACCCACCGAAGGTTTCGGAGATAAAATAAGTTTATTTAATTCTTCAACAATTCGTTCGGCTGAAACAATTTCAATCCGATGGGCATTGCGATTAATGGCTTCAAGTGTTGAATCTTGTATCTCGAAGCCCAATTGCGATGCAAATCTGATAGCACGCATCATTCTTAATGGATCGTCAGAAAAAGTAATATCAGGATCAAGAGGTGTTCTTAGTATTTTTTTTTCTATATCTTCAATTCCATCAAAAGGATCGAGCATACTTCCAAAGTCTTCTTTATTTAGGCTGATTGCCAATGCATTTATGCTAAAATCTCTGCGGTTTTGATCGTCTTGCAAACTCCCATCTTCAACAATAGGCTTACGAGAATTGCTTCTGTATGATTCTTTGCGCGCTCCAACAAACTCAATCTGCCAGTTTTTGTCTTCATAATAATAATGAAACATGGCTGTACCAAAACTTTTAAAAACATTTAATGCGATATCTTTGCCTAATAATTTTGCAGTTTTTCCGGCTAATTCAATCCCACTACCCATAACAACTATGTCAATATCAACAGATGGACGGTTCATTATGATATCACGAACATATCCCCCGATTACATAAACTTTAACATCCATTTCGGATGCTATTTCAGAAACTGCTTTAAATACTGGATGAGAAAGATGTTTTTCCAATGAGTTTTTTTCTGCAAAATTAAGAAATTTAGCTATTGAAAAAATACAATAGGCTATTTCTTTAAAACGATTATCCTGAACAAATTCCAAAATGTTGGTTTGTCGGCTTTTATTTTCATACTACTGTGTTTGTAAACTGTAGTGAAACTTAAGTTTATGCGACTAAAAAGCAAATTGGTTATAGGGTTGAGTATTTTTCTGATTAATGAAGGTTTTTTGTGTTTTTGCAATAATTTGTCGAAAATAAGCATGTGGCCACCAGTTTTCAGAACTCTTTCGGCTTCTTTATAACACAAAACAGGGTCGGGTACTATAGCTAAAATCAAATTAAGTATAACACAATCAAAACTTTCGTCGGCAAAACTGAGTTGTTGAGCGTCCATTTTCATACAATTAATTTTGCGATTAAGTTTTTTGCTACGGAGTTTCATCATAGCAACCATTGATGGAGTAAGGTCGGTAGCTGTAATTTCACATTTATTGTGTATCATTTCGAAATCAAGACCTGTACCGGCACCAACAATTAGTACATTATCGCCAGCCTGTATATTAAGCATTTCGATAGCTTTTCGCCTAGGACGACTTAAAATGCGACCGAATAAATCATAAATAGGTGTATATATGGTATATCGGATAATATTCCAACGGTTTGAATTTATGTTCATTTGTAAATTGTTTCAACAAAGATAATAAATTTTATTTTACTTTAAATGAATATTTAGCTGAATTTTAAAAAATAAACCTCTACTTTGATTAAATGGAGGTTTATTTTAAATGGTGTATATCATAAGTTTAGTTTTTAATGCAACGAACAGAATATCCCTGATTTTTTGCATAGTAACTTCTATTAACGTTAGTATCATAGTTGAACAAAAAACGAGCCCAAACATAAGTTGCATCATACTCGGTAGAACTCCAAAAATAATTAAGGGTACCTAAACCTCCGAATGTTCCATAATTGGCATGATAACCTGCAGGCAAAGCTGTAAAACCGGTTTCATTGGTCGCACCATCATTTAGTGCATTCCAATGGCTTAATCCAGCTTCTTTTAGTTTACCTCCAGCAATAGTAGAGCCTCCCAGATAGGTAGTTAAAGTTGTCCATTCTACATCGCTTGGAACATGCCAACCATTTGGACAAAGATTGCGTGCATCTGCAACAGCATAAAAATTATACAGTCTTCCATAAGTTACTGAATTTACTGCATTGTTATTATAGTCGCAATAAGCTCCTGTTAGAGTTGTTCCCCAATTTGAATTTACGGTTATATTAGGAATTTCATCTCCATTTTGATAATGTGTTGTTTTTAAATTTTGTTTCATCCAAATTTGAGTACCAATGGTAATTATATCATATACATTTCCATCATAATCAGCAACATTAGTAATTGGTGCCGCAGAAGTAGTGAAACTCATTTCATTACCATAAGCAGTTCCAAAACTATTAGTTGCATAAGCTCTTACAAAGTAAGTTGTACCAGATGTAAGTTCAGAAAGATTACTAAGAAAGCTCCCACTACCTGTTCCGTTAGTAGTTTTGGTAGTTAATGCAATTGTTGGATTTGGAGATGTACTCCAACATACACCACGAGCTACAATTGCTGCTCCGCCATCAGTTAGTATATTTCCACCACTAATAGCCGAAGTACTGGTTATAGATGTTATAACATTGGTAGTTATCCCTTGCAGATTATTTACCCATGAAGGAATACCTGCAACAAATTGAAGATTTTGTCCCGGCAAACCTGGTGTAACCGGCAACCAATTGTCGATTCCATTCCAATAGCTAATATGGCTATCAGTTCCGATTTTAATTTTAGAGCCCACAGGCTGTGCAAATAATGTTATGTGTAATACAAATAGCATTATGGCACTTATTGTGATTTTTTGTAAAATATTTCTCATTGTTAAGTTATTATGTCCAAATGTTGGACGATTAAAAAATCTACTTTTAAATAGTTAATAATAACATTTAAGATATACTATTGTTTGTAACATAGAGGCAGATTATGTATCTCTAAGCATTAAGAGTTATTAATAATCAATATGTTCTACAGGAATTAAATCTAAATTGATAACAAATTAATTTACACATATAGCATCCTATATAAAAAAG
>CAZWRD010000111.1:0-10471 GCA_964636105.1 uncultured Bacteroides sp. | reverse complement strand
AACTCAATTTTATAGCTCAACATAGGCAACATCCCGATACTTTCCTGTTTATCTATTGTTTTTGTAAACGAATTATAAGTATAAGCCAAAGGTTGTTTCCTGTCAAGTAAATTTTTCACTTGTATCGACCAGCTTCCGGCATATTTCTTATGATTTACCTTGTAGTTCAATGTAATATCCAAATAAAAGAAATCGTCGAATTTCTCAGTATAAATATGATTCAAATCCAATATCTCTCGATTCTGGGCTATAGATTGGCTCAAATCAACCGGAGTATAATACTCGCCACCAGAATAAGTAGCTTTCAGATTAATACCAAAGATATTTCTGTCTTTAATTGTAAACTCTTTTCCCATTAATACATTGAAAACATAATTGCTGTTGAAACGTGTGTTTCTCTCAATGCCATCGCCACCTTTGTATTTAGATTCGAAAACCGAAGCCGTTACCAGATAATACAGATTATTGCTCAAAAACTTCTCGAAAGTAAAATCAATACCTCTGTTTACACCTTTCCCTTTGTTTTGCAACGAGTCGCTGAAATATTGTTCGGTTTCGTTAAGCAATGAATAATAACTGTTAGCCACCACAGGAATGTTATAAAGCTGTTGATAATAAGTTTCTACTTTCATACGAAGATTCTGATTGATACTCCAGTCGTAAGCCAGTACAAAATGATGAGCCTTGCCAAAATCAAGGTTTTTATTGCTTGTTGTAGCCATCAAATTAGCTGGATTTTTAGCCAGATAAACCGAAAGGTTTTCCATCTGACTATGATTGCCATAACCCAACGTTAGCGAATGAGCAGCTATAAAATTCCATTTAAATGAAGCTCTGGGTTCAAGATAGATATTGTTGTTTAATAAGAAATATTGCATATGCAAGCCCGCATTCAATGTAAAATGTTCATTAAAATCGTATCTCGATTGAGTATAGGCTTGTAGCAAACCGCTATTGCCTTTGTTATCAACAAATTGGGAGTATATACCCGTTTCTTTGTCCAATGCTTTTATGTTTAAGTTGTAAAAATACGCATTGTAAATAATCCCGGTTCTGTTGCTGTGTTTATTGTTGAATTTATGATTAATCAATATATTATAAGCAAATTTGGAATTCATATAATCCGATTCCTGATTGCGATTCAATAAATAATTGGCATTATAATAACCTTCCTCATAAAAAACTTTATTGCTACTCATTGCCAACGAATTTTTCATATAAGTTTTATTGCTTAGAAAATAAGTATGAGATACAGAAAGTGCTCCCATATAGCTATTTAATGCCGATTTTTGTCTGTCTTCGTTTTTCTTCCATTTTAACGAATCCAGCTCAGGATCAAACTTTGATAATCCGATACCACTTATACCTGTAATGCTCAATATACCTGCTTTTTCCATTGGGATATTAATCTTTAGCGACAAATCCTGATAAGTTGGCAGCTTATCCTTCCAATCGGGAACCAGATTGCGAAGCAAACCCAAAGTAGAATATCTGTAATTGAACAGATAAGAAGCTTGTTTCCCTTTTTTAAATGGACCTTCAGCCGAAAAGTCAATTCCCATTATGCCAATCTGGAATGCATATTCACGTTTAAATTGATTTCCATTTCTGAATTTCATATCAAATACACCCGATAAAGCATTGCCATATTCAGCCGGAAAAGCTGAGGTATAAAAGTCAGAATTTGCCAATACCTGTGTACTGAAGACAGTTACGCCACCTCCGGAGGAACCTATTCTTCCAAAATGATTGGGATTAGGAATATCGGCACCATCGAGTCGCCATAGCAATCCTTTAGGAGAATTGCCTCTAATGATAATCTCATTTTTCTCGGTACCAGCTCCGGCTGAAACTCCTGCAAAGTTAGAAGCTGCCCTCAATGGATCATCAACACTTCCAGCAAATCGTTTGGTTTCATCTACCGAAAAAGCTCTGGCACTTATACTTGCCATTGAATTTAGCGTATTTTGTTTATCTTTAGTTGCTTTAATTTCAACTTCTTTGGTGGTTACAACATTTTCTTTAATCTCGATATTCAATATGCTTTCCTTACCTGTACTAACCATAATTTCGCGTAATACCGCAGTTTGATAACCCAAAAAGCTCACCTGAATATTGTATCTGCCAACTTTTACATTTTTAATTACAAAATTACCATCTATATCTGATGAAGTTCCTATAAGTGGATTTGTATTAAGTAATACAATATTAGCACCAGGCAAACTTTGTTTGGTGTCAACATCTATAACTCGTCCTCTAATGGTTTGACTTAGCTGCGCAAACAATGGTGAAGCCGAAGCAAAATACACAAGAATAACAACTGATAATAAAACATTTTTTTTCATTTCTAATAGCATTTAAAATTTGCTGCAAAATTCCATACAAAAATAAAAAATCCATTGTAAAAAACGGACAAAGATGCCAAAATCCATTTAAGTAAGTCAATAAATTATATTATTTTTGCAGAAAAACGATATAAATGTCAATTTCAAACAAGCATCTTAGCGAAACAGCAAGTATTTTAAGCTATAGAAACTTTGATAAGGAAATTATTTTTCAGACTTCGCGAAGTAGCGGACCTGGTGGGCAAAATGTGAACAAAACCGAAACCCGTGTCGAATTGCGTTTCGATATTTTCAATTCTCAATTGCTTAGCAATGAAGAAAAAGAACTTATTTTTATAAAACTAAAAACCAAAATAAGTAGTGATGGTATTCTGATTATTGCGGTGCAAGATAGTAGGAGCCAGCTTGCAAATAAGCAATTGGCTGAGCAACGTTTTCTCGAATTACTTGCCAATGCACTCAGAAAACAAAAAAACCGTAAAGCAACAAAACCTTCGGCTGCATCTCAAAAAAGAAGACTGATTACCAAAAGATATAATTCACTAAAAAAAGAACTTAGAGGCAGGATTTCAGACGAATAATGTCTGAAACCCTGACTTAAATTATCTATTTTTCAATTAATACTTTTCTAAATTTAACTTCGGTTTCAGATAAATATTTTAGTATGTAAATACCATTACATAAGTTATTTACATTAATCTTTATTTCATTGTCATTTATCTGATTCCAATTTTTGTTGTAAACAACTTGACCGTTCATATTCTCAATTTCAATCTTAAATTGTTGATTGTCGTTTTTAAAACGAACAGTTAACTCATCTTTTACAGGATTTGGATAAACCATTAAATTTTCATTATCAGTTAAATCTGCTTGCTTACAGTCTTTAATCTGAATATCCCATAATTTGCTGTTTATTATTTCTTTATTCTGATTGTAATAATTAATTATCAACAAATATTTACCAATACCTAATGCTCTCGGGTCAATTATATTCAATTGATTTCCATTATACTCAACTGTAAAAATATCCTGATTGCTATTAATTTCATAAGCATTATCAGATAAACAAAGTTCTTTTGGCAGATTATTTTCGGGTACAAAAGTACTGCTTGCCTTATAAATATTGAAAGTTATAATGTTGGAAGTTACACTTGTACTACTTGCACAACTTATATTGCTGTTTAACTGGCATTTTAACTGATTATTGTTGGCAGGTAAAAATCTGTAAGTACTTTTGTTTAAACCAACATTGGTGTATCCGTTTTTCCATTGATAAATCGGGTTGCTGCCACCATTTGTGATTATAGCTTGTAATGTAACCGAATCTGCAGGTGCTGTTTGAGGATTGTTTCCGCTGCTGATAGCAATAGATATTGTTGGTGTAACAATCGGATTTACAATAGCTGTATCACTATTTGAGTATGCACTCGGACAAGCACCATTGGTAACCCTAGCTTTGTAAAATCTTGTTGTTGTTAAAGCAGGTGTTTTGTATGGCGATGTATTAATGCCGGTACCTGTTGTAACATCAGTCCAGTCGATATTATTCAAAGATTCCTGCCATTGAATGCTTCCTAAACTGTTAGATAGATAGCAAGATGTTGTTTTGTTTTGGCATATGGGAGAAATCACATTATTACTGCCTCCTAAGGAAGGAAAATTTACGATAATTGTATCTAAAACAGAATAGGTTGCCGGACAAATTCCATTTTTTACTTCAGCTCTGAAATATCCATCTGATGTAACATTCGGTACAGTTAAAATATGAGTGTTAGAACCCTGATAGCTGTTGATATTGTTCCATATTGTTGAAGTACCCCATTTTACCTGCCATTGTATATTTCCTCTATATAAATTTAATGCAATGGTTGTTGAATTGTTTTTACAAACTGGTGAAACAGCTAATGCAATACCTCCGTTCGAAACGGAATCTACATTTATTTTTTTTGTCAGACTATAACTTTCCGGACAAACTCCATTTGAAGAAATACTTCTAATCCAATACGAGGTTTCAATATTATTATAAGTTAAAATATTATTTAAAAAACTTGCATTTATGTTTTGCCAACTTACAGAATCTGAGGATTTTTGCCAAATAATGTTTCCATTGTAATTATTTAATTCAAAGTTTACATTGCTTCCCTGACATACCAATGAAGGTAAGCTTATTTCTCCAGCTTTTGATGCTTTGTGTACAATTATTGAATCAATATTTGTATAAATATTCTGGCAACTTCCAATATTTATTCTAGCTCTGATATAGATGTTATTTAATATGTTACCAAAATTATATTGTGTTTGATTAGCATTACTGATATCAGTCCATGTCAGTCCATAGTTATCAGATTGTTGCCATTGAATGCTGCTAACATTTTCATTCAGGTTTAATAAACTGCTGCTTCCTTCACAAATTGGTGATTGAATGTTTATATTGTTTAATGTCAAGTTATTATTTACGCTAACAAAAACAATGTTTGAATAGATTTCCTGACAAGTATTTGCCCATATTTTTGCTCTGAAATACATGTTGTTATTAATGGCAGGTGTATAATAAACCGGATAATTGGCAAAAGAGTTTGCAGCTTCTGCCCAATTTATTCCATCAGTTGATGATTGCCAGTTAATGTTTCCGCTAAATGAAGTTAATTGCAGATTTACAGATGATCCACTGCAAACAACGGTATCAGAAACAAGTAAATTTCCAGCAAATAATTCATCAGATACAAAAACCGTAACAATATTTGAATAAGCAATTGGATATGCCTGATTTATTACTTTTGCGCGGTAAGATTTATTGTCAGTAAGCAAATCTGTAGTATAATATTCACTATTTGCATTTGCAATATCCTGCCATTGGTTATTTTCAAATACTTGCCAGTAAATATTACCGTTTGAATTAGATAAATGTAAATTTGCTGATGTGTTAAAACAAATAGGAGAAATATCATCAATTGTTCCTGAAATTACTGATTGATTATTTAATACACTTATAACGATTTCATTTGATGTAGATTTTGCAGGATTGGAGCAAGCCGCATTAGATGTAATTTCGCACTTGATTATATTTCCATTTTGGGGTAGGTATTTTAATATGCTGTCATTGCTTCCGATAAAAGAAAGATTGTTTTTCCATTGAAAGGCAGGTTTATTACCGGCATTAGAAAAATATGCTTTAAAAGTGAGAGTATCTGCAGGCGAAAACTGAGGATTATTTCCTGAAACTAAATTGATTGTTATTTCTGGTGTTGTAAATGGAATTACAATTGCTGTATCTATGTTTGAGTAGGCACTCGAACATGCACCGTTAGTTACTTTAGCTCTGTAAAATCTGCTACTTTGCAGCAAAGGAGTAGTATAGGGTGAGGAATTTATATTTGTTCCTGTTATAACATCTGCAAAATTGATTCCATCTGTTGATTCCTGCCATTGTATTGTTCCTCTCGAATTGGAAAGATAGCATTTAGTAGATTTGTTTTCACAAACACTTGGTGTAATATTGTTACTTCCTCCCAAAGATGAATAATTTACAATGATTGTATCCGCAATGGAATTTGCTGATTGACATACACCGTTTTTTACAACAGCTCTGAATAATGCATCTGAAGTAACATTCGGAACTGTTAGCGTTTGTGCTTTTGCTCCTGGGTAAGTGTTTATATTCGACCAGCTTGAACCCCAATTCCATGATACTTGCCATTGAATGCTGCCTGTATAATTATACAGATTAACTGTTGTTGAATTTCCATTGCATACGGGTGAAATTGCTGTTGCAAAACCTGCTGAAGTTGTTGAATCTACTTTAATTTTAACTGTATTACTATAAGATGCCGGACAACTTCCATTTTCCGATTTTACTTTTATCCAGATGCTTTGTTGTAGATTTACTTTTGTTAATTGATTATTTAGCATTGTTCCGCTTGCTGTTTGCCAGTTTATACTATCTAGTGATTCTTCCCAGCTGATAACACCATTTTGATTTATATTATTGATAGTTATACTGCTGCCCTGACAAATTACAGTATTTCCGCTAAGGATTCCTGCATTGGAAGCTTGATCTATATTTACAGTTGATATTGAGGTATAAATTGCCGGACAATTGTCATAACTGATTTTACCTCTGAAGCTTGTTGGAAGATTTAATGCAGATGTTTGTAAAATATTGCTGTTTTCGCCAACCAAGTCTGTCCATTGATTATTTGTAAATATTTGCCACTGAATATTACCGGTATTTCCTGTAATTTCCAGATTGGCAGAGGTTCCATAACATACATTTATATTGTTACTTATATTTCCTGCATTACCTGAAGTTTTTGTATTTACAAATATCGAATTGGAATACACAAAATCACAATTGTCATTTTGAACTTTTGCCCTGAAATAAGTAGGTGAAGTGAGTGGCTGAGTATAAAAAACAGCATTATTTATATCCGAATTACCAATGTTTATCCAGTTATTTATACCATTAACTGACATTTCCCAATTGATATTTCCATTATGTCCATTTAATTCTAGCTTTGCAGGTGTATTATAACAAACTTCCTGATCAGCAGTGAGTAATCCTGAATTTGTATTTGGATTAACAACTAATTGCATAGGTAAAGAGTAGCTGTCGCTACAAAATGAATTACTCGCTTTTATCCTGAATGTCTTGCTTTGAGTTAATAATACAGTTTGGTAATTATTTGTATTTGCATTGGCAATGTCAAACCAGTTTCCGTTTTCAAAAGTCTGCCAGTTAATTATGCCCGATGTATTAATGCAAACCAGATTGGCCTGATTGTTATAACAAATCGGATTATGATTTAAAATTTCACCTGCATTTGGTGTAGGCAGAAAACTGATTTCTAAGCTATCTGTCGAAATACAACCTATTGCATTGGATGATGTAAGGGTATAATATCCTTCGGTTTGAGGGATAAAATATTCGTTGTTAATTACATTGTTACTCCATTCATAATTATTACCGCCATTAGCATTAAGCTTTATACTATCACCAATACAAACAGCTAAATTATTTCCAGCTTCTAAATTCAGATAATCAAATACTTCAATTGAGAGGTTTTCTGTTATTGTTTGGTTGTTTGTTTGGTAAGTAATTGAATAAACAGTGCTTTGATTGGGTTTAAGATAAAAACTGTTATTTAAATTATACAGATTATTATCAACAGGGATTGAGCTAATATCAGAAATGTTGATATTTTCAATTAAAACACTGTCGCCTTTACATATTTGTGGATTTACAGATTCGAGAATAATGTAGTTATTAACTGAAATATTATCAGGATTTGTTACTTTTATAAAAACAGTATCTGTTCCTGCATAAAATTTTGAAGGTTTTATAATGCTTAACTGATTGTTGATTAATGTGTAATTCAGATTTTGACTTTGAATAGTGTATTGTAAATCCTGATTTGCAAAATAATCATCATTTATATAATTATTCAGGTTTATAATATCAAATTCCTGATTGGCATTTTTTTTCTGTTTCGGGATGGCATTGAAATTAATATTTGATGCCTTTCGTAGTTCCATGCCGCTTATTTTAAGCAAATTGCCGTTGTTTGAATAAGCATTAGCCGCAATATTTATATTGCTCAAACCTTGAGGAATTTCAAATGTAAATGATTGTTTGGTCCAGTTTGATTGATTTGCAGCAATTTTTTTTGTTATCCATAATGGGGTTTCAGAAAATGTGAAAACAATCGTAATGGAATCCTGAAATCCTCCTTTTGTATAAGCTGAAAAATAATTTAAACCCGTTTCGATGCCAGCCAAATTCTGTATTTCGAATAATTTATTGTTCAATGAAGTACTAAATCCTTTGTAATTACTTGCTGCAACTCCATCATTTTTATCCCATGTTGTCAGATATTCATATCCATCCGGATTATTATCGTTATTCAAATCTATTGCAGGCGATGGAAATATATTTACATACGGATTGGGTACACTGTCGTATAAGCATGTAGCCCAATCGGAATAAGTTTTTACAGGTATATTATTTAATGTTAGCCAATTCAATAAAGAGTCCATTTTCGATAAATAACCTGTCCAGCCACCAGTTAAATTAAAAAAGTGACTTTGACCAATACTTACATAATGTTTGGCATAATTATTTGAAATTTTTTTAATAATAACATTATATGGTTGATATTCTTCATAAAAATCGCCCCATTTCATGCCAAATCTTTTGTCATTATTGGGATCGTATTCATTGTATGATTTTAAAGAACCCTGATAGGATGATCCTGCTTTGTAATTATAAATATCACCCCATATTTCTTTAATTTCACTGCGGGTCATATTCGGAAATGAGCCTCCGGGATGGCAAAAGGTTTTGGTAGCAGGAAACTGATATTTGATGCATTGTTCTAATGTTTTTTTTGCCAATTCATTTCTTACAGTTGTCGAAAATTTAATATCAGATGGTGTTAGTTTATAAAATCCAACATTCGTGGCATTTGACAAGTTAATGGTTTCATCCCAAAATGATTTTAAAAGCAAAGTGTCAACATCATTTGGATTTGCTTTTTTTACACTTGTAATAATGTAAGTTGCATTCAGATTATTGATATATACTGCATAATTATAAGGATTGCTTAAAATATTAGTAAATTCACCCGCATTATTGCTAACCAGCATATTACCATTGATAATATTACCATTAGAAAGAGCAAAGTTACCGAAATTGGGCAAAATATAATTGAAACAAATCCTTTTGCCTTTGATGTGGTTCACAAATGGTTTTCCACTATATAAAAGGGTATCTGAAAATGAGGATGCTATTATATAAGTAATATTATGTGAAGATGAATGATCAATTAATTCGTGTCCCTGATTGATAAATGTTTTGAAAAGATTCTGATATGAGGTGTCAGAAACTGCAACATCCAAATTTAGAGCAAAGCAGAAGGGTTTTCCGTAACTATTAAACAAATTGGCATAATCTATCCAATTTTGTTTGTTTTGCGAATCATCTACCCTGAAAGCAACGCCAGCTTTCTTATTAATAGCTATTTGTGAAAATACCAAATTTGTATTAATTAAAAAGATAAAAGAGAAGAAGAAATACTTCAAACACAATTTTTTCATGTTTCTTTTAAATAATTCTGTGAAAAAAGGAAGTTTAACTAAAATCATAATAAATAAAATTTCTTAAAATTTAATTATACGTTCAAACTCAAAAATGGTTTTTAAGTAAGAAAAGAAATATAACAAAAAGCAGTCCAATTATTTTAATAGTCAGAAATACAGTTGTATAATGATATAAATATAATAATATATAATAATATTTTTGAAAAAAATGTACCGAAAAGGGAAAAATAATTCTCTGTAAAAAATAACATTAATTCTAAATATTTCAAAAGTGACCGACAAATGTAATTAGCAACTTTGCATCGCCAGATTTTCGCAACAGAAAATCACCAGTTGTAAACAAAAAAATGTAGATTCATCACTTCGCTCTAAATGACATATCATTAAGTATGTTTTTGTTGGGGTTGGGGGTCAGAAAGCGGCGAAGCCGCTTTCTGACCCCCAACCCAATATAAACAATTGATTGTCATTGGTAACGAAGTGAGAAATCCCAATAATATTACTGTAATTAAATTTGCTAATTACAAACATTTACACACTAATTCAGAAAATTAATTATAATTGAAATATTTTACTACAAAATATAAACAAAAGCCCATGCTGTATTTTTGCAACTCAATACGTCCACATGGAAATATGTCCCTGTAAATTTACAGGACGCCTCGTCCGCTTGGAAATATGCCCCTGTAAATTTACAGGATGGCTCGTCCACGTGGAAATATGTCCCTGTAAATTTACAGGACGCCTCGTCCACATGGAAATATGTCCCTGTAAATTTACAGGGCGGCTCGTCCGCTTGGAAATATGTCCCTGTAAATTTACAGGGCGCCTCGTCCACGTGGAAATGTGTCCCTGTAAATTTACAGGACGCCTCGTCCACGAGGAAATAAGGGCATTTGAGAAAGCTGGTTATAAAAAAGCAGCAAAAAAACCGGAAAAATTATTAAGGGTAATTCATCTTAGTTTTTAATTTATATAACTGTAAATATGATGTTTAAATAATTATTTCCACACACATACTCAAATCATTT
>CAZWRD010000110.1:0-10494 GCA_964636105.1 uncultured Bacteroides sp. | reverse complement strand
TATAAATATAATATTGGTATTTTTCAATTAGATACATTGGGTAATATATTATTCTGGAAAGAATATAAGCATGACAGTGCAGATTATTATATAGGAGGTGCCGGTGGTGGCGGATTTGCTAAATACAGCAGTGGGGGATATATACTAGCAGGAAATATCGTGTTGGGTAATCAGGTAAAGATTTTTCTAATGCGTCTTAATAACAATTTTGATACTCTATGGACAAAGATACTTTATGATGATACGGTTTATATGGCACTTCGTCAATGTATTGAAACCAGCGATCATGGTTTTGCATTATGCGGCGAAAAGAAGGTGTATAATCAGCCAACTTATGCAACTCAAGCCTTTATGATAAAAACCGATAGTTTGGGCAATATTGAGTATGAAAAATTATACAATATCACCGGCGGACATAATGGCGATAAATGTGATGATGCAAGCAGAATAACAGAAACCCCCGATAGAGGTTTTTTGTTGGGATGTATTACTTATGATATCTTACAACAGGGAAATGGCGATCCGGTAGTAATCAAAACCGATAGTTTGGGAAATGTGAAATGGATAAAGAATTTCGGCAGCAATGAAAAAGAACTTACAGCCAATGTACATGTATGCAAAGACAGCAATTATCTGGTAGCAAGCATGTGGTCAACCTATACCAGTTTGGGTAACGAAGTGTGGAGAGCTAAAATACACTTAAGCAAGCTCAGACCCGATGGAAGTATAATCTGGGAAAAAATATATGAACCCGACTTTGCTTTTTTAACGATTTATAAAATAGTAGAATATAATAACGGAGATTTTGTTATTACAGGTATAAAAGAAGATATTTTTTATAATACGGGTGCTTTTGTAACCTATCTGCTAAAGGTAAATTCCAATGGCGATAGTATATGGTATCGCAATATTTACCATGAAACAAATTTAACAACCATACCCGATGTAAATGATGTATTAAATATAGAAACAACGCAGGACGGTAGTATAGTGGGATGTGGTAAAGTATTAAAAGTTAATTATATACCTCAGAGTATGTGGGTTTTCAAAACCGATAGCCTTGGCTGCCTGCAACCCGGCTGCCAGTATGTGGGAGTGGAAGAATTGCAAAAGGCAAAAGCAGGGGAAATAAAGATTAGTCCCAACCCAGCAAGCAGCCAGCTTACAGTAAGTTATTTCTCTGAAATGGAAGAAGCCATTTTGGAAATATACAATACCTTAGGTGTAAAACAAATGGAAGTAAAACTACCACAAGGGCAAAGCAGCTATAGCTTTTCTATCAGCCACTTAGCCAAGGGTTATTACAAAGCCATTATAAAAGAAAAAGGCAATATCAGAGGCCAGCAAGGGCTGGTGGTGGAGTAAAAGAGATATTTCATAATAAAAAAAGATCGTTTACATTTGCTGTAATCGATCTTTTTTTTTATATGCATTAATGCTTTCAAATTCTTCTGATATCGGCACCTAATTTATTAAGGCGTTCGTCAATTTGCTGATAACCTCTGTCAATCTGTTCTATATTGTGAATAATACTTGTACCCTGAGCCGACATAGCTGCAATAAGTAAAGCCACACCTGCTCTGATGTCGGGCGAAATCATTTCTATACCCCGCAACGGATACTGATGATCCAGGCCGATAACGGTAGCACGATGAGGATCGCAAAGTATAATCTGAGCTCCCATATCTATTAGTTTATCCACAAAAAACAAACGGCTTTCAAACATTTTCTGATGTATCAGCGCACTGCCACGCGCCTGTGTAGCCACTACCAAAGCAATACTTATTAAGTCGGGTGTAAAACCGGGCCAGGGTGCATCCGAAATAGTCATAATAGAGCCATCCATAAAATGTTCTATTTCATAATTATCCTGTTGAGGTACAAAAATATCATCATCTTTATGCTCTATCCTAATACCCAATCGTCTGAAAACTTCAGGAATAATTCCCAAATGCTGATAATTCACATTTTTGATAGTCAGTTCCGAACGGCACATAGCAGCCAGTCCGATAAAACTTCCTACCTCAATCATATCGGGCAACAAACGATGTTCGCAGCCATGCATTTCTTTTACACCATCAATAATAAGCAAATTGGAACCTACACCACTTATTCTGGCACCCATACGATTGAGCATATTGCACAATTGCAGCAGATAAGGTTCGCAGGCAGCGTTGAAAATGGTGGTTTTGCCTTTTGCCATCACGGCAGCCATCACAATATTGGCAGTACCGGTTACCGAAGCTTCGTCCAAAAGCATATAACAGCCTTCGAGATGAGAAGCATCTATTTTGTAAAACTTATTGAAGTTATCATTATCGAAACGGGCACCCAGTTTTTCGAATCCCACAAAATGGGTATCCAAACGGCGGCGACCAATTTTGTCGCCTCCCGGCTGTGGAATATAAGCCTTACCGAAGCGGGCAAGCAGCGGACCTACTATCATTACCGATCCACGCAACGAAGCAGCTTTTAGTTTAAATGCTTCTGTTTTCAGGAAATCAAGGTCAACATAATCTGCCTGAAAAGTATATTGTTCTTTTGCAGTTTTTTCTACTTTTACACCCATTTCGGCAAGTAAATCAATCAGCTTATTTACATCGCGTATATCGGGAATATTGCTGATTGTAACCTTTTCGGAAGTAAGCAAAACAGCACATATTACCTGTAAAGCTTCATTTTTTGCACCTTGCGGAATAATTTCGCCTTGCAATTTTTTTCCGCCTGTAATTTCAAAAGAACTCATATTTAAACAATGCTTTAATATTTTTTCTTGAAAGACTGGCTGGCACCACCCGGACGTTGCTGGTTATTGTTTCTGGGCGGATTAGTAGGTCTTTGCTGGTTATTTGGATTATTAGGTCTTTGTTGGTTCGGATTGTTTGGACGTTGTTGAGTACTTCCACCCGAAGTTAAAGCAATACGAGGTCGTTTGCTCTTTTGGTTATTTGAGTTTGAATTATTCTGTTGATTATTTTTCTGGTTGGCAGCCGGAGTTTTGGCTTTGGTCAGAATATCGTTAGAGCTATGAAATTTAAAATCATCAGCCAGTTGAAGTTGTCCTTTCGACATTATTTTCAGATGTTGAATAATCAAATCATCGTCCACGCTATCTCGGTTCCATGTTAAATAAGATTTTTTCAATTGATGAGCTATCAGTTGAATTAATCTGTCTTTTTTTTCGCCATCTTCCAATGAAGTAACATGTTCAATCATCATTTCGATATTTCTGCCGTAATGTCTGAAAGCAAATTTCTTATTAGAATAAGCAATTCTTTCGGGATGAACATCAAAACTTTCTCTGCTAGGAATAGGGTAGGGTGAGTCAACATCCAACTTGAAATCGGAAATAATAAAAAGATGATCCCATAATTTGTGAGTAAAATCGGCAACATCGCGCAAATGAGGGTTTATTTGCCCCATTACTCTGATAATAGATTTAGCCAAAGCATTTCTCTTTTCTCTGTCTTCAATTTTGACAGTATATTCAATCATTTTCTGAACATTTCGTCCGTATTCAGCAATTTCAAGCTTGTTTCGTGTTGAATTATATTCCATAAAGGTAATGAAAATATTTGTTTATCAAGAGATTCTTCAAATCTCTAAGTTTCGTTTTAATTATTGGCTGTTAATATTTGGTAGTAAAAAACAGCACTTTATTATATTGCAAAAGTAAACAAAAAATATGAATTAAAAGATTTTCATCAGATAATTTCTATTAATGGGATTTTATAGCGCTATAAATTAAAAACTTTAAGCTAATTTAATTGTTTGTTTTAAGTCATAAAAAAGCGTTCGAAAAATAATACTATTTAAAATCGTTGGTAATAAATGAATTGAAAATTTTATTATTTTTGCGTTCGAAAAATAATTGTTTATTTAAATTTTTAACATGAATCGAAAATTTACTTTATTATTGATTGCATTATTTGCTTCAATTATGGTTAATGCCGGTGGATACCAGATAAATATACAAGGTATCAAACAAAACGGTATGGGTTACATTGGCACAGGTTTTACGCTTGATGCCAGTAGTGTTTTTTTTAATCCGGGTGGTATGTCTTTTGTAAAGACCAAATTTAGTTTTGTAACCGGAGTATCAGGTGTTTTCGCCAACACCACTTATAGAAAAATTGCCCCTTCGGCATATCAGGCTCAAACTGATAATCCTTTAAGTACTCCATTACATTTTTATGGAACTTATAAAATTAATGAAAAAATTTCAGTTGGATTGGGTGTAAATACACCTTATGGTAATTCTTTAAAATGGGGCGATACCTGGGATGGCAGATATCTTATTACAGATATTTCTTTCAGAGCCTTTAATTTTCAGCCAACTGTATCTTACAAATTTTGTGATTATTTTAGCATTGGTGCCGGATTTAATTACATGACAGGTACTGTTTCGTTAAGCAAAATGTTGCCAGTAGCTGATGCCAATGGCGAAGGAAAATCTTCACTCGAGGGCAATACTTCTAATTTTGGTTATAGTATTGGAATTATGTCTAAACCAACTCCAAAACTCGGAATTGGTATTACTTATCGTTCTAAAATAGAGATGAAAATGGAAGGCGGTGATGTTACCTTTAAAGTACCTACTGCATTATCTGCCAATTTTCCTGCAGGTGTTAAGTTTGACGCAATGTTGCCAATGCCTGCAAATTTAAATATTGGAATTTCTTATCAAGTTAATGATAAATTATTGATAGGTGCCGATTTAAATTATGTTTTCTGGAGTGTTTACGATTCTTTGATTTTTGATTTTACACCAAATACATCTTCTCTTGAAGATTCTCGTAATCCACGTTTATACGAAGATGCTCCTGTTATCAGAGTTGGTGCTCAATATCAATATAACGAAAAACTAACTTGCAGGGCAGGTGTTTATTTTGATAAATCACCAGTAAAAGATGATTATTTAAATCCTGAAACTCCAAGTACCAATCAAATTGGCTTGTCATTGGGGGCTTCTTACAAAGTAAATGAAAAACTAAATATCGATGCTTCATTTGTTTATTTAATGGGCTTAGAAAGAGATGCAAATTATTCGCCTGCTAATTTTGCAGGAACTTATAAATCTATTACTGTATTGCCAGGTATTGGTATTTCATATAATTTTTAATTTTTTATAGTGATGAAAATGAAGAAAATATTTTTATATATTGCAATTGCTGCATTTGCTGTTGCATGTAAACCCGAATTAGATGAGTTTGTACCTAGTAAAGGAGATGCTGATTTTAGTCGTTTTGTTTCTTTAGGTAATTCAATTACTGCTGGTTATATGGATGGAGCCTTGTATAAAACCGGTCAGGAATTTGCTTATCCCAATATTTTATCCAAACAATTTAAATTAGTAGGAGGAGGAGATTTTGCTCAACCTGTTGTTAATAGCGAAATTGGTGTTTTGCCTGGCAAAATGATTTTAGGTTATAAAACCGATTGTGCAGGTGTTACTGGTTTATCACCTTTATTAGAAACAGGAACCTTAGATGGTACTAATGTTTCATATGTTGTAAATAATTTGGGTGTACCTGGTGCTAAATCATTCCATTTACTAACACCAGGTTATGGTAGTTTAAATCCTTATTACAAACGTTTTGCAACTAATATCGCAACTTCAAAAGTTATAGATGAAGTTAGTAAGGTAAATCCTAGCTTCTTTACGCTTTGGATTGGAAATAATGATGTACTTACTTATGCAACTTCAGGTGGTGCTATTGATAGTATTACTAATCCTGCTGCTTATCAGGTTTATATGACCAATATAATAACTGCTTTAAAAGCCAATGGTGCAAAAGGTGCTGTAGCTACAATTCCTGATATAACCAGTATTCCGTTTTTTACAACGGTTCCTTATAATGCTTTGGTTCTTAAAGATATTAATCAAGTAAATGCACTTAATGCAGCATATCATCCTATTAACGTAGTATTGCAATCCTTTGGTCTTGATACTTTAGCATTTCGATTGGGTCCTAATGCTTTTGTAATTGAAGATCCTTCTTCACCATTACCAGCTCCATATAAATTTCGTCAAATTAAATCAACAGAGTTAATAACATTAACTATTCCTCGCGATTCAATTTCATGCAAAGGTTGGGGAAGTCAGAAACCAATTCCTCATCGTTTTGTATTAGATAATAACGAAATAAACGCTGTGAAATCGGCTGTTAGTAGTTATAATTCAACAATTACTTCACTGGCAAATGCCAATGGTTTAGCTTTGGTTGATATAAATAAATATTTTAACGATGCCAAAACAGGGATTTACTTTGATGGAATTAAATTCAGCTCTACATTTATTACCGGAGGACTGTTTTCGTTAGATGGAGTTCATCCTTCGGCACGCGGACAAGCAATTCTTGCCAATTATTTTATTAAAGCTATAAATGCGAAATACAACGCTCAAATTCCATATGTAAATATTAATGATTATCCTGGGTTAAAATTCCCATAATTTTAATTTCATAATTAAGAATTATAAAAAAAAGCTGATAGTTTACTATCGGCTTTTTTCTTTTTTAAGGTACATTATTACTCTTATTTTGTAGGTAAAATTGTAAAAATAATAATTTATTTTCAGAAAGTATTTTATTAAAGCATTGTAAATAATAAGGTTGATTTTGACAACAGCAATTAAAAATAGGAAATAGATAAAAAAAAGAAAAAAAAGTTTGGTAGGTTCAGAAAAAGTAGTAATTTTGCATCACCAAATACGACAACAAAGTGTTTGCGATGATGGTTCGGTAGTTCAGTTGGTTAGAATACGTGCCTGTCACGCACGGGGTCGCGGGTTCGAGTCCCGTCCGGACCGCCAACAAAAAAAGTCCTGTAAATGAAAATTTGCAGGACTTTTTGCTTTAATACATTCTTTAAAATTTTAGCCAAATACCTGTTAGCATATAAATAATAGATTAATTCTCAATCTGTTCTATTTTCTTTTTTACTTTTTTGGGGACTAACAAATCACTTTTAATTTCTTCTCCCAATAATTCGCGGATAACTACAGAGGCTGCATAGCATCCAAAAATAGGGGGCATATACGATATTGTTCCTACTGTTGATTTTTTGTTTAATTCATTATCTGTTTGAACTATTGCATGTTTTGGTATTTTTTCGGTTGAAAAAACAGCTTTAAATCCATCATATATTCCCAATCGATGTAACCTTTTACGCAATATTTCGGCAAGCGGACAGCTATTGGTTTGAGAAATATCTCCAATATTTACCTTTAACGGATCTACTTTACCTCCCGAACCCATCGAACTTACCAATTTTAAACCATGCTTGATTGTATGATATATCAGAAAAATCTTTGGTGATAGCGTATCAATGGCATCAATTACATAGTTGTAATTATGTGCTTTAATAATTTCTATCATTCTTTCATCTTTCAGGTATTCTACAATTACCTCTAGCTCAAGCTCAGGATTTATATCTTTTAGCCTATTTGCCATAATTTCAGCCTTTTTATTTCCTTCAAGACTGCTAAGTGCTACAAGTTGACGATTTCTATTACTTGGATTAATAATATCGCCGTCAACAATTGTCATTTTGCCAATTCCAGCCCTACAAAGTTGTTCTGCTGCATATGCTCCAACTCCCCCTAATCCAATAACCAATACATGGGAATTTCTTAATATTTCAAGTTTTTCTTTTCCTAATAATAATTCGGTACGAACCAGCCAGTTACTCATCTCTATTCTTTAATAAAAATCTTTTTAAAATTAATATTTATTTGATTTATCAATTCATCATTACTAATTCCAAGTAATATAGCTGCTTTTTCATATATTTCTGAAATTTGATGTTCGCTTTCATCTGTTTCGAGAAATAATCTATCTAATGGTGTAATTTTTATGGCTGCAGCAGCATTGGAATTGTTTTGTAACAGAGCTTCTCCGTAAGAAATAAAAAAATCTGCTGACAGTAATTGTCGTGCAATATTTATATTATTATTAAATCCGTGTATAATACATGCCTGTTTAACATTGCTCTTTTTTTTCATCGAAATTACTTCATTGTGGGCTTTTACACAATGAATTATAAGTGGTTTGTTGTATTTATCTGCCCATTGCAGATGATTTGTGAAAATTGTTTTTTGTACATCGGCTTTAATGTTTATACTTAAATCGATACCACATTCACCAATTGCAATAATATTATTCTCTGCAATTACTTCTTCGTATTCTTTGATATTATTATTCCACAATTCGGGTTTCAGATACCAGGGATGCAAAGCCGTTGAAACATAAAAATTTCCTTCAGCTTTTGGTATATTGTTTATATTTAAAGCATTATAAATTACAATTCCTTCTCTGTTTTCCAAAGAATGCGAATGTATATTAATATAGTTCATTTATTTTTTTTTATTTGCAAATGATTAATAGATAATAATTTAATGATAATTATTCTTTACATTTTTTCTGGCACATCAATGCCTAAAAGTTTCATTGCTGATTTAATAACATTTGATGTAAAAGCCGAAAGAGATAATCTGAAATTTCTCAGGTCTTCATTTTCTTCTTTAAATATAGGAATTTCCTGGTAAAATCCATTAAATTCTTTGGCTAATTCAAATGAAAAATTTGCTATTAAAGCCGGACTTCTGTTTTCGCCAGCATTTTTAACGATTGAAGGAAACTCATGAAGAAGTCTGATAATTTCTTTTTCTTTAGGTAAGATGCTAATACTTTCATTTATTAATATATTTCCATCCCATTCAGCTTTTCTTAATAAAGATTTTATACGAGCGTGCGTATATTGAATAAATGGACCTGTATTTCCATTAAAATCAATAGATTCAGCCGGATTAAACAGCATGTTTTTTTGAGGGTCAACTTTTAAAATAAAATATTTTAAAGCTCCCATAGCAATTGTATGATAAAGTTTTTTGGCTTCATCGTTATCAAAGTCATCAATTTTACCTAATTCCAATGCTTTTTCGTAGGCTGTGTTTTCCATTTCTGAAATCAAATCATCGGCATCAACTACAGTACCTTCACGTGATTTCATTTTACCGGCGGGTAATTCTACCATTCCATACGACAAATGATTAATAAAATTAGCCCAGCTATAGCCTAATTTTTTTAATACTATTTTTAAAACATCAAAGTGATAATTTTGCTCGTTTCCAACAACATAAATCATTTGTGATGGTTCAAATTCGTTGTAACGCATTTCTGCAGTTCCCAAATCCTGAGTCATATATACTGATGTTCCGTCCGAACGCAACAAAAGTTTTTCGTCAAGACCGTCAGAGGTTAAATCTGCCCATATACTTTGATCCTCTTTTTTTATTAATACATTGTCTTTTAGTCCTTTTTCAACAATGTGTTTACCCAACAAATATGTGGAAGATTCGTGATAAGTTTTATCGAAATCAACTCCCAATCTTTTGTAAGTTTCGTCAAAACCAGCATATACCCAGTTGTTCATTTTTTCCCAAATTGCAATTGTTTCTGGGTCTTTTGCTTCCCATTTGCGTAACATTTCCTGAGCTTCCAAAATGAGAGGTGCTTGTTTTTCAGCTATTTCCTTTTCTATGCCTTTTGCAATCAATTCGGCAATTTCTGAACGATAATGTTTGTCGAACAAAACATAATACTTTCCAGCGAGATGATCGCCTTTTAATCCTGACGTTTCTGGCGTTTCGCCATTTCCCCACCTGAGCCATGCCAACATCGATTTACAGATGTGTATTCCTCTGTCGTTAACCAAATTAACTTTAACAACTTTTTTGCCATTGGCTTTCAATATTTCAGCTACTGACCATCCGAGCAAATTATTACGGATATGTCCTAAATGTAGTGGTTTATTAGTGTTTGGTGATGAATATTCAATTAAAACTGCTTTTTCGTCTTTTATTTCACTAATTCCGTAAGCAGTTGAAATGTTTTGATTTACAAAATTTATCCAATAGCTTTTTTTGATTTGCAAATTCAGAAAACCTTTGATTACGTTAAAATCTTCAATTTCTTCAAGATTGGTTTTTAGATAATTGCCTATTTCATTTGCTGTAATTTCGGGTGCTTTGCGCGAAGCTTTTACAAAGGGAAATACTGCAACGGTAAATTCACCTTCAAATTCTTTTCTGGTTTTCTGTAAGATAATTGTATTTGATTCAATCTGAAGATTATATAAATCTTTAACTGCTTCTGCTACAAATTGGGATATTTTTGATTCTAACATAATTCTAATTAAAAATAAAATGCAAAAGTACGGATTTTTGAGGATAAATAAAATCCTTATTGTCAGACTGACAATAAGGATTTTATATCAAGGTGAAGAATTTTGATTTTATTTTTTTATCAGTTTTTTAAAAATACTTTTTTCGTCACATTGAATTTTAATAAAATAAATGCCGCTTGATAAATTGGATAAATCTATTTCAATTTCTTTTTTATCAGCAATTTCAGATTCTAATTTGATTAGTTCTTCGCCTATTGCAGAGATAATTGAAACGGACTTAAGTTTTATTTGAGATTTGGTTTCGAT
>CAZWRD010000109.1:4554-10843 GCA_964636105.1 uncultured Bacteroides sp. | reverse complement strand
TCAATGATTCAGGAACTGATCATTAGTTTTTGATTTGCAATAATATAATGATATACCATGAAAAGTTTATGCATTTACCAAAATTGCATATTAGAAAATGAGCAATAGATTCACGAATGTATAGTATTCTAATTAAATTATTTAAAATATTTTAAACAATAACTAAATTAAACTTAACCCAACTAAATCAATAAATTTGATTATTCAGTTATCATATTGATTAATAGGATTTTAATAATAAAACTTTTTTCTTAGAAATCTTTATGTTGAATTGACTTTGATTTTTATTCCTTTTATTATCTTTGCATAAAAAAGAGTTTAATGAGATATTTTATTCACTTGGCATATAATGGTAAAAATTTTCATGGATGGCAAATTCAAAACAATGCGCCTACAGTTCAAGAGGTATTGAACAATGTTTTGAGTATCTTTTTTCGAACAAAAATAGAATTAACAGGTGCCGGAAGAACTGATACTGGGGTTCATGCTTCTGAATATTATGCTCATTTTGATATAGATAAAGAAATAGATGAATCTAAAATCCCTCATTTTATTTACAAATTAAATAGTTTTTTGAAAGAGGATATTGTTATTTACAATATCTTTAAAGTTGACAATTTTGCTCATGCCCGATTTGATGCAATTTCAAGGACTTATCAATATTTTATAAATACAAAAAAAAATATATTCAAGAACGATTTTTCTTTTAATTATTATATTGATTTAGATATAGATAAGATGAACGATGCATGTGGAATTTTATTTCAATATTCTGATTTTTCTTGTTTTTCAAAATCAAATACTCAAACCAAAACTAATAATTGCAAGATAACAGAGGCTCTATGGCAAATTGTTGATAAACAGTTGATTTTTACAATAACAGCAGATAGATTTCTTAGAAATATGGTGAGAGCAATTGTTGGTACACTTTTAGAAATTGGATGTGATAAATTGCAGGTCAATGATTTACATAGGATAATTGAGAGTAAAAATCGATCAGATGCAGGTTATTCAGTTCCAGCTAAAGCATTATTTCTTACTAAAATTGTTTATCCTGAAAGTATTATGAAATTAAATACAAATAATAAATAATTTAAAAAATGGCACACGAAATTGATTTTAAGATTTTTGGCGATGATATGCAGATCGTCGAAATTGAACTGGATCCGAATGAAGGCGTAAGAGCTGAAGCCGGAGCTATGATGTATATGGAAGAAGGTATTGAAATGCAGACATCCACAGGAGGTGGCTTGTTTAAAGGTTTTAAAAGAATGCTGACAGGTGAAAGTTTTTTTATCACAACATTTTTAAATAATTGGACTGGTAAAAAACATGTTGCATTTGGAGCTCCATATCCAGGAAAAATTATTCCTTTGGATTTAAAGGCATTAGGAGGCGAATTTTTTTGTCAAAAAGATAGCTTCTTATGTGCAGCTGATGGAATTGATATAGATATTGCTTTTACCAAACGTTTGGGCGCTGGTTTTTTTGGTGGCGAAGGATTTATTTTACAACGACTTAGTGGTGATGGTAAAGCTTTTGTACATGCTGGAGGATGTATTATTAGTAAACAACTTCAGGTTGGAGAATCTTTAAAAGTTGATACCGGTTGCATTGTTGCTTTTTCTAATACAGTTGATTATGATATTCAGGCAGTTCCTGGTTTTAAAAATGCTTTATTTGGTGGTGAAGGTTTGTTTTTGGCGAAATTAACCGGACCAGGCTTGATTTATTTACAAAGTTTGCCTTTTTCAAGAATGGCTGATCGTATTCTTTCTGCTGCTTCAAAGGGTAACCGCGAACAAAGCGGAGGAATACTTGGTAATATTTTGGGTGGAGATAAAAATTACTAATTTTTTATTATTTTTATATCTATTTAAAAATTAGGGTTTTACTTGATTTTTTGTTTTTAACTTTAATAAGGATTATTCAAAAGGAAGTTTGTTTAGTTATTTGTTAAACAATTTTTTTTTATGCTTGTTAATTTAGTTATTAAGTTCAAAAAAGTCATTATGAAGAATTTGTCAACAATTGGAAGAATTTTATTTGCGATACCATTCGGTATTATTGGATTAAATCATTTTTTAATGAAAGATGTTTTTCTGAAAATTATGGAATCTACATCTTTTATTCCAGGAGGAGGTTTTATTATTCTCTTTACTGGTTTAGTATTAATACTTGCTTCGTTAAGTATATTACTAAATAAATTTATACAAATAACTTGTTATGTATTAGCTGGTTTGCTTTTAATTTTTATAGCAAGTATTCATATTCCCGGATTGTTTGTTGAAGATTCTCATTTATCTGCTTTATCTTTGTTTATGTTGTTGAAAGACATGGGATTAATGGGTGGTGCTTTGATGATTGCAGCTTATTATAGTCCGCAAAAATAAAAAATGAAAATGATAACTAAAGCAGGTTTTTTAGCCTGCTTTTTTGTTTTAAAACGATATGCAATATTTGTTATTATTAAGAGGAATTAATGTGAGTGGCAAGCGGTTAATTAAGATGGATCATCTTGTTAGTCTATTCAAGAATTTAGGTTTTTTTAATGTTAAAACCTATATTCAAAGTGGAAACATCGTTTTTGAAACAGATGGTATTGATAAACAAATAACTAAGATTAAAATTGATAAAGCAATTGAGACTGAATTTGGATTTAACGTAGTTTCATTTATTTTTGATTCGGAAGAATGGGAGGAAGCCATTACAAATAATCCTTTTATTTCTGAGAGCTTAATTGAGCAAAATAAATTATATTTAAGTTTTTTAAGTGAAATTCCTTTAGCTGAATTAACCGATTTGATTAAATTTGATGAAAATAGTGATGATAAATATCATATTGTCAATAATATAGTTTATGTTTATTGTAAGAATGGATATGGAAATACAAAACTCACAAACAATTTTTTTGAAAAAAAATTACGACTAAATTCAACCACTCGTAATTGGAAATCTGTTATGAAATTAAAAGATTTGATAAAGCAAAATATTTTATAAAATAATTGTAATAATCATATATTCTGTTTATTAAACTTACTATTTAGAATTATTAGTTAAATTTGCTTTTTTTTTTCTTGTTATTATTTTAAAATATTCATATATAGTATTTTAATTAAATATATTTTATTTATTAATTATATAATCTTCTAAATAACGGGTTTTTAACAAAATATTATTATTATCTGTTTATTGTAATATTTTATGTTGTATTTTTACTAATTCAAATAATAACAAAAATTAACAATTATCTATTTATTTAAAATACTTATTATGAACAGATTAAACAAGGGGTCACCTTTTTTTAATGGCTTGGATTATTATAATTTTATTATAAGTCCTATAACAAACATTTCTTTTAAAATATTACAAATCAATATATTAATTAAATTTATACATTTATGAAAAAACTATTAATGTTTTTATTCGCGATTTTATTTGCGTCATTTGGTTTTAGTCAGGTTACTAAAACTATTGGTACGGAATATGCTACAATTGCCGCAGCAGTTACAGACTTAAATACAAATGGAGTTCCTGCTGGAGGTGTTACAATTAATGTTCCTGCTGGTTATACAGAAACTGCACCCTCAGGTGGATTTTCATTAACAGCAACAGGAACTCTTGCAGATCCTATTATTTTCCAGAAAAGTGGAATAGGGAATAATCCATTGATTACTGCATATACAGGTGGTACAGGAACTCCTGGCTCAGCTGTTCAAGATGGAATTTGGCGATTGGTTGGTTCCGACTATGTAACGATTGATGGTATAGACCTAACTGATCCTAATGCAGCTAATCCTGCAACAATGGAATATGGTTATGGGTTTTTTAAAGCTAGCGTAACAAATGGTTGTCAATACAATACAATTAAAAACTGTGTAGTTACATTAAATAGACTTAATTTTGCTACAGGTACAGCTCCTGCAGTAGACGGATCAAGAGCTATTAATGTGATGAATTCACTTTCAACTACTCAAACTACCGCTGTTACTCCAACAACAGCTGCTGGAACAAACTCTTATAATATGTTTTATAGCAATACTTTGCAAAACTGCCATATAGGTATTGCTATTATTGGTTTTGCCGGAACTACACCTTTTACATTATGTGATTTTGGGAATGATATTGGAGGAACCTCACTTGCTACAGGAAATAATATTATTAATTTTGGAGGCGGTGCTGTTGCAACAAATCCAGCTGCTGGTGTAAGAACCTTAGCTCAATATGGTATTAACGTTTCATACAACACTATTAATAATAATAATGGATCTGGAGTTAATCACGTTACTACTTTGAGAGGTATTTTTCTAAATACAGCTACTAGTGCAAATGCAACAATCAGTTACAATAATATTACCGTAAAAGGTGGTGGTACTACAACTCAGGTTTCTTGTATTGAAAATGTTTCTGGTTCAACTGCTGCAAGTAATACAATTAATATTAATAACAACACTATTACAGCAACTTATTCTACTGCAACTACAGGAGTTCTTTATATTCTTTACAATTCATCTACTGCAGCAACTGTGAATATTAATACAAATACTATTGTTTCAGCTTCAATGTCTGGTACAGGTACTTTTTATGGTGTTGAAACAGGTACTCCAACTACTGCCAACGTTAATAATAACGTCTTTAATTTAATAAGTAGAACAGGAATTGGAACAATTTATGCAATAAAAACAACTAGTCCAACAAATTTAACAGTAACAGGAAATACTATTGATGGCGTTAGTCAAAATGCAGCATTATCCACTGGTTCTTCCTATGGTTTTTATAGTAGTAGTTCTGCCGTAAATGTAAATGTTAGCAGTAATATTTTTCGCAATTTTTCTTCAACTGGTGCAAGTTCATTGTATGGAACTTATGAATTTGGCTCATTAGGCTTAAAAACTTATCAATCAAATCAGATTTATAATTTTTCTACAGTTGGTGGAACTATTTATGGTATTCGTGAAGCAACTGGAACAACGAATGATTACAGTAATAATCAGGTTTATAACCTAACTTGTACAGGTGGTACTGCTGGTGCTATATATGGTATTTATCCTTCCAGTGGAACAACAAATAATATTTATAAAAACAAAATTTACAACCTTTCTTTGGCTTCTACTGGCCCAACTCTTTATGGAATGTATTTAGCAGGAGGTACTACAAATAATGTTTATAATAACTTTATATCAGATTTAAGAACTCCAGCTGCAAATTCAGGTATTCCTTTGGTTGGTATTTATATTTCAAGTGGAACAACAAATAATGTTTATTATAATACAATTTATTTAAATGCTACAAGTTCTGGTGCATTATTTGGAAGTTCAGCATTATATGCTTCAACAACTCCTACTTTAAATTTAATTAATAATATTTTAGTAAATACCTCTACGCCAAATGGTGCTGCTTATGTAAGTTGTTATAGACGAAGTTTTACAACTTTAACTTCTTACGGTGCATCATCTAATAACAATTTGTTTTATGCAGGCTTACCTACAACAAACAAATTAATTATGTATGATGGAACAAATTCTTATTCAACTTTAGCAGCTTTCAAAACTGCTGTAGGTCCAGTTAGAGATGCAGCTTCGATAAGTGAAAATCCAAACTGGATAAGTACTACCGGTTCAGATGCAACATTTTTACATATAAATAATGCTATTTATACAGGTATTGAAAGTGGTGGAACTATAATAGCTACATTTGATACAGATTTTGATGGTGACTACAGATTTGGAAATGTAAGTTATCCTGCACAAACAAATGGTGGTGGTACAGCTCCGGATTTAGGTGCTGATGAATTTGATGGTATTCCTTTGCCTTTATGTGCAGGTGTCACGCCATCAACAGTAATAGGTGCTTCTGCATTATGTGCAGGTAATGGAACAACCCTATCTTTAAGTAATAATTATACAGATTTAGGAATTTCTTACGAATGGTCTTATGCAACAACAGCAGGAGGTCCATATACTGTTATAGGTTCAAATCCTACACAGGCTACAGGAAATTTATCAGCAACAACATATTATATTTGTACAATAACATGTGCATATGCAGAAGCTTCTGAAACAACACCAGAATATACATTAACTGTAAATCCAATACCTGAAGTTTCGGTAACACCATCTTCTGGTAGTTATTGTGGTACAGGTTCTGTTTCTTTAACTGCTAGTGGTGCAGATACCTACTCATGGTCTCCGGCAACTGGATTAGATGTAACCACAGGTGCAAGCGTAAATGCTAATCCTGCTTCAACTACAACTTATACAGTATCAGGTACTGCATTGGGTTGTGTTGG
>CAZWRD010000109.1:0-4454 GCA_964636105.1 uncultured Bacteroides sp. | reverse complement strand
ATCCTGCTTCAACTACAACTTATACAGTATCAGGTACTGCATTGGGTTGTGTTGGTACTACAAATGTACAAATTTCAGTAAATGCTATTCCTTCAGCAGTTGCTGTTACTCCTACTTCTGCAAGTATGTGTGATGGTACAATTCAGCAATTAACTGCTACTGGTGGTTTAATTGGTGGAACAGGAACTATAGGTATCGGTGCAGTAACTAATACAGGGAGCACCCCTTACAGAGGTTATTATGGTGGCAGCAAAACACAACATTTGTATTTAGCGAGTGAATTAACAGCAATGGGTTTGACCTCGGGTGCTCCAATTTCTGCTATTTCATTTTCAATTAGTGCATTCGCTAGCCCATATACATTTAATGGATTTACTATTGGAATGAAAAATACAGCTAGTACTGTTTTAACAACAACATTAGAAACTGGTATTACTACAGTATTAAGTCCATCTAATTATGTGCTTTCAGGCACTGCTCCATTTACAGTTTCTCATACATTAACTACCCCATTTAATTGGGATGGAACTTCAAATTTATTAATTGAAACTTGTTTTAACAATAACAATGGTGGTGGAACTTCCTCAAATTCGGCAACTATTGTTTCCTCTACAACAGCAACAAATTTGTCTGTTTATTATTCTGCAGATAATACTGCTACAGTTTGTTCAGCACCAGGTGTTGCAACAACAACTACAACAAGACCAAATATTTCATTTGTATATTCGGTGCCAACCACAATGACTTGGACACCTATCACTGATTTATATACCGATGCAGCAGCAACTTTAGCTTATACAGGAACTGCAGCATTATCAGTTTATGCCAAACCAATGTCAGGTATTACATATACTGCTACAGCAACTTCGGCTGCACTTTGTACAAGTAGTAATACTTCTGTTATTACTATGGTTTCGGGTGCATCAATTTCAACACAACCTGTATCTACTACTAAATGTGCTGGACAAACTGCAACATTTACTGTAAGTTCAACAGTCCCAGGTGTAACTTATGTTTGGAGAAAGAATGGTACTGCTATTGATGCAGTTGCTAATCCAAGTGCTGCTACAGCAACTTTATCATTAGCAAATGTTACTGCTTTAGATGCTGATAATTATGATGTAGTTTTAAGTGCTGCATGTGGTGCGCCGGTAACTAGCGATGTTGTTACTTTAACAGTTAATGCATTACCAACTGTTGTTGTAAATAATCCAACAGCCAGCTATTGTTTACCTGGAGGAAATGTAGCTTCAATTACTGCAAGTGGTGCTGATAGTTATACATGGAGTCCTGCTTCAGGTTTAGATGTAACAACAGGTGCAATTGTTAATGCTAGTCCAGCTACAACAACTACTTATACAGTTATAGGAACCGGAAGTAACGGATGTACAAATACTGCAACATCAATAATAACTGTTGGACCTTATCCAACTAATGTAACTGCAACTGCAAGTAATAACGATGTTTGTAGTGGTAGTTTATTTGATTTGTTTTCATCTACAGATAACAATATTATAAATACTTACATTAATTCTTCTGGTGATGGTGGTTTTGAAAATGGAAGCACTTTTGCTCTGAACAACTGGATAGTTTTAAATGGAACCTATAACAATTGGTTTGTTGGAAATACAGTAGGTGCAGGTGTTCACGCAGGTACAAATGCTGCTTATGTTGGTACAGATTTTGTTGGTACTGCAAATTCAAGCGTAAACCATTTTTATCGTGATGTTGTAATTCCAGCAGGAGCTTCAAATATTAGCTTAAAATTCTACTTAAAAATGCCAGTAATTGATGCAGGTTATGATTATTTAAAAGTATATACAACCACTTCAGCTAATACTCCTGTTGTTGGCACAACACCAAGTACAGGTTATACTGAGAGATTTACTTACGATACACCTGCTTTAAGTACATTTACTGAAAAAACAGTTAGCTTACCTGACGCATTGGCTGGTACAACTGTTCGTTTGGTTTTTACTTACAAATGTGATGCAGTTGCTAATTTTGGTGTACCTGCCGTTGATAATATTTCTCTAACAGCAAGTATTGCAACGAGCAATACCTTTGCATGGGCATCGTCTCCAGCTGGTTTTACTTCAGCTTTACAAAATCCAACAGGATTAACACAAAGTTCAAGTACTACATATACTGTAACTGCAACAAATAATTATAATTGTTCAGCAACAGCCTCAAGAACTGTTAATAATGTTACAGGTTCAGCTATTTCAACTCAGCCTATAGCTACTACAAAATGTACAGGTCAAACAGCTTCATTTAATGTAGTTGCAACTGGTCCAAATGTTGTTTACCAGTGGTATAAAGGTGTTGATGCAATTAATGTTTTAGTTAATGCTACTGCAAATACATCTACTTTGGTAATTACAAATGTATCTGCATTAGATGCAGCTAATTATCATGTAGTTGTAAGTGCTGATTGTGGAACTCCTGTTACCAGTGATGCAGTATCTTTAACCGTTAACATTACTCCAACAGCCACTGTTTCAAGTAATAGTCCTGTATGTACCGGTTCATCACTTAATTTAACAGGAACCACAGATATTGGTATTTCTTATGCATGGACTGGTCCAAATGGATTTACTTCAACTGCACAAAACCCAACTATAAGTTCTGTAACAACTTCTGCTGCAGGTATATATTCATTTACTGCAACTTTAAATGGATGTTCATCAGTTTCTGGAACAACTACTGTAACTGTTAACGAAACACCTTCAGCAATTAGTATTACTCCAAATTCTGCAAGTATTGCACAGGGAAGTATTCAATCTTTAATAGTTTCTGGTGGTACAATTGGTAATGTAGCTACACTAGGTAATGGATCATCTTTTAATGCAATTGATGTTCATCCTACTCCATATGGAACTTATTATAAGAACCATAGAGTTCAATATATGATTTTAGCTTCAGAATTACAATCATTAGGTGCTGTAGCAGGTAGTAATCTAAATTCTATCGGATTTAATGTTAATTCATTAAATGGTAGTTCTGCAATGCCAAATTATGCAATTAAATTAAAAACAACAAGTGCTTCTACACTTACTACAACTTTTGAAACTGGTACATATACTACTGTATGGGAAAATGCAAGTTTTATGCCTGTTTTAGGTTGGAATACACATACTTTCACATCTCCTTTTGTATGGGATGGTACTTCAAATCTTATTGTTGATATTTGCTATGATTTAGTTGCAACCTATACCGAGAATGCATCTGTTTATTATACCACAACAGCAACAAATTTAGCTTCATCATTTAGAAGTGATAGTCAAGTTGCATGTGGTACTACATCCTCAGCTACACTTAGCACTGCAAGAGCTAATATGCAAATTGGATTTAGTTCATCAACAACAATTACTTGGTCACCTATAACAAACTTATATACAGACGCTATTGCAACTATTCCTTATACATTTGGTGCAAATGCCTCTACAGTTTATGCTAAACCTACTGCAAACAGAGTTTATACCGCTACTGCAACTTCTGCAGCAGGTTGTACAAGTTCAGGAAATACTACAATTACTATTGGTGTTAATAGAACCTGGTCAAGTACTGCTACTTCAGATGATTGGACAAATCCATTGAACTGGACAAACGGTGTTCCTGTAAATATTGACAATGTAACTATTCCTGCTACATCTACCAATTTCCCAACTTTAACTGCACCGGTAACAATCAATAAACTTACAATTGAATCAAGTGCTGCTGGAACAGGATCATTGTTAGATAATGGAAATCTGACTATTAATGGTACAGCAACTGTTAAGCAATATGTTGCAGGTGAAAAATGGCATATGATATCCTCACCAGTACAGAATGCATTATCAGGAGTATTTAAATTAGCTGCAGGACAAGCAGATTTTTATATCAGACAATTTGCTGGAACATGGTCATATATTAATGATTTAACTACACCAATAGTTGCAGGAAAAGGATATTCAATATGGGCTGATACACAGACTAATTCTACTCCACATCCTACTGTACCATTTATTGGAGCTTTAAATACTGGAAATATGACATTGACAACAACAGGAACAGGTTGGGATTTATTAGGTAATCCATTTGTTTCTGCAATAGATTGGCACACAGTAAATACTGCAAGTGTTGATGGTGGTGCATTAAGAGTTTGGAATCAAACTTCAGCTGTTTATTCAACATATACTGTTATTGGTGGTGCTACTATGGGTGGAAATCGTTATTTATCACCAATGCAAGGATTCTTTGTTAAATCTATAGATGCTAACGGTATAACAATAGGAAATGCTAACAGAGTTCACAATGGTCAGTTATTTGTAAAATCAAGCAATACAATCAATGACTTGATTAAAATTACAGCACAACGCGGTACTTACAAGGACGAAATCAATGTGGTAATGAATCCTATAGCAACCAATAACTATGATGCACAATACGATGCAACCAAATTATTTGTAAAT
>CAZWRD010000108.1:0-11164 GCA_964636105.1 uncultured Bacteroides sp. | reverse complement strand
TTTAAAGTAATATGACAAAAGCAGAAATCGTAGCAGAAATTGCTAACAAAACAGGAATTGAAAAAGTTTCTATTCAAGCAACCGTTGAAGCATTCATGGATGCAATAAAAGCTTCATTAGTTAACGGTGAAAACGTTTATTTAAGAGGATTTGGTAGCTTCATCGTAAAGAAAAGAGCTGAAAAAACAGGTAGAAATATTTCAAAAAACACTACAATTATTATACCTGCTCATAATATTCCTTCATTTAAACCAGCTAAAACTTTTGTAACTGAAGTAAAGAGCAAAGTTCAATAATTGTAAATAAGAAACATTATGCCAAGCGGAAAAAAAAGAAAAAGACACAAAATGTCGACACATAAACGTAAAAAACGTTTAAGGAAAAACAGGCATAAAAAGAAATAAATCTTTTTAACAATTTTGTTTTTATTAATTACATAATGGTTAATTTACCATTATGTAATTAATTTTTTATGCAATCACGTTTTTTATAAAATAGTGATTTTTAATGTTTATAGATAAACTTCTATAAACCAATAGCTAAAATACACTACCAGTGAATAAGGAATTAATCATAGATTCGAGAGCTAATGAAGTTGAGATAGCGCTGCTCGAAGACAAACAATTAGTAGAACTAAACAAAGAGAGAAAAAACAACAATCATACTGTTGGGGATATTTATTTGGGTAGGGTGAAAAAGATAATGCCTGGTTTAAATGCTGCTTTTGTGGATGTTGGCTATGAAAAGGATGCTTTTTTACATTATCTGGATTTAGGACCTCAATTAAACTCGTTATTGAAATTTATTAAGATTGGTCAATCGGCTAATCAGAAAGTAAATATGGATACTTTTGTTATTGAACCTGATATTGAAAAAACAGGCAAGATAACTTCGGTTTTAAAATCTAATCAGAATATTCTGGTTCAGATTGCAAAAGAACCCATTTCAACCAAAGGTCCTCGTATATCTTCTGAAATTTCATTTCCTGGACGATTTATTGTTCTTGTGCCATTTTCTAACCGAATATCTATTTCGCAAAAGATTAAAAGTCAGGAAGAAAGAAATAGATTAAAGCGTCTAATTCAAAGTATAAAGCCCAAAAATTTTGGTGTTATTATCAGAACTGTTGCCGAAAACAAGAATGTAGCTGAGTTAGATTCTGATTTGCGTAATCTTGTTAGCAAATGGGAATCGATGTGTAACAAACTTAAGGAAGCAAAATCGCCAGAAAGAGTTATTAATGAATTAGATAGAACTTCTGCAATTCTTAGAGACCTTCTAAATAAGGATTTTAACAGTGTTATTGTTAATGATGCTGAATTAGCTGAAGAAATTAGAAGCTATATAATGACAATTGCACCTGATAAGGCTGACATTATAAAGATACACAAAAGCAAAGTGCCAATTTTCGAACAATATGGCATTGATAAGCAAGTAAAATTATCTTTTGGGAAAACCGTTAGTATAAAAAGTGGTGTTTATTTGATTGTTGAGCACACTGAAGCTATGCATGTTATAGATGTAAATAGTGGTCATCGGTTAAACACAGACAAAACTCAAGAAACCAATGCTTTGGAGGTAAACATGGAGGCTGCGGCCGAAATTGCACGCCAATTGCGTTTAAGAGATATGGGCGGAATTATTGTAATTGATTTTATTGATATGCATGAAGCTTCAAATAGAAGAAAGTTGTTTCAGCGTTTAGTAGAAGAAATGGCAAAAGATAATACGCGTCATACCATTTTGCCACCTAGTAAGTTTGGTTTAGTCCAAATTACACGACAGCGAGTTAGACCCGAAATGAATGTGGAAGTTCTTGAAAAATGTCCTGCTTGTGACGGTAGCGGAAAAATAAAACCAAGTATTTTGCTTTTTGATGAGATAGAAAATAATATCAGATATTTGATAAATGAGCAGAATGAAAGTTTTTTAACTTTGGTAGTAAATCCTTATATTTATGCATTTTTTACTAAAGGTTTGTTCTCCATTCAAGTAAAATGGTTTTTGAAATATAAAAAGTGGATAAAATTAAAATCAGTATCATCATATCATATTCTTGAATACCATTTTTTTAATAAAAATGCAGAAGAAATTAAAATTTAATAAAAAAGGTCGGATTTAATATCCGACCTTTTTTATTTTAATTGACTGATAGCCAGCCAAGCCATTAAACCCATTCCGATTTCCAGACTGTTTTCATCAATATCGAATGTAGAAGTATGAAGATTTGATATAATTCCTTTTTCTTGATTTCTAACTCCTAAACGATAGAAGCAGCTGGGTTTTAAATGTGAAAAATAAGCAAAATCTTCTGCAGTCATTCTCATTTCTAAATCCACAACATTTTCATTTCCGAGAAAATCTATTGCATTTTCTTTAATAGATTCTGTAAGTTTATCATTGTTCACCAAAAATGGATAGCCTTTATCTATTACAACTTTACATTCTCCACCCATTCCTTTGGCAATTGATTGAGCAATTTCTGTAATTTTGAGATGAGCTTCAGCTCGCCATTTTTCATCAAAAGTTCTTAGTGTACCATCAATTGTAACTAAATCGGGTATTACGTTGGTTCTACCGTTTCCAATTATTTTTCCGAAGGAAAGTACTGTCGGCATAGATGGGTTGCTGTATCTGCTTGTGATTTGCTGTAAGGCTAAAATAATATGTGCTGATATAACAATGGGATCAATATTTAATTCGGGTGTAGCTGCATGACCACCTTTACCGTTTACTGTTAAGTAAATTTCATCAGTAGAAGCCATATATTTGCCAGGTCTTAATCCCATTTTTCCCGAATCAAGAGTAGGTAAAACATGCTGACCAATAACGATTTCTGTTTCTGGATTTAATAGAACATTTTCATTTATCATTGCCAGAGCACCTCCAGGAAATTTTTCTTCAGAAGGTTGAAATATTAGTTTTATGCTTCCCTCAAATTCATCTTTTAAAGTATTTAAAATTTTAGCTGCACCTAATAAGCTGGAAATGTGGGCATCATGTCCACATGCATGCATTATACCCTCATTTTTTGATTTGTAATCACAATTGTTTTTTTCAGATATGGGTAAAGCATCCATATCAGCTCTCAATGCAATACATTTTTTTTCTGGATTTTTACCCTTTATCAAAGCGACAATACCCGTTTTTGCAATGCCCGATTGGTATTGTATTTTGTATTCATCTAGTTTTTGACAGATAAAAGCGGCTGTTTTTACTTCTTCAAAGCCCAATTCTGGGTTTGCATGTATTTGACGGCGTATTTTAATAATTTCTTCGCTAAAATCTTTAGCTAGAGATTTAATTTGATTTTTAATTTCCATTTTGCTCCGATTTATTATGAGACAGATGTTTAAGAAAGTTTTTTAAATGACATTCTACAACAATATTCATAAAAACATCTGGTTTTTCTTTTTCAAGAATTTCTTCATTGAGTCCATATTCCCAGCGATCGAAAATATAAGTGCTTTTATAAAAATCCTCTTGTAAGAATTGAACCATAAATCCTGTAAATGAATCTCTTATGATTAAACCTTTTAATTTGTGTTTGCTGTTTTTAGGATTAATACAAACAATTTCGTAATCATCTTTTGAAGCAAATCCTTTGGGATCATAACCCATTTCTTTGCCTCTAAAAACTTGTGATTTGAATTTTTCTTTAAGATAAATCTGGTTTTCTTTAATAATATCATTATTGCCGAGTATTTTTGTTAAATCACCTCCTTTTTCCCAAACGCTATCAATATTATATTGTTCAAAATCAATAGTATGAATGTCTGGGAAATCCTTTTTCAGATTTTCAGAAATAAGTTGATAGGCGAAATAAGCACCCGCACTATTCCAGTGTGCATCTGTTTTTTGAAACAATCTTACATTGTATTTTTTTGCATCTAAAATTCTTGATCTTGTGTCGATAATTCTAAATGGGGCTTTTCCATCAAAAGCTTCGATAAACTGATCTGTAATTGTTTTGTTTGAAAGCTTATTTATTCTTTCATCCACAAATTCAGGATATATGGTATATTTTGTTGGCAAAATTACAAAATAATACTTTATACCTCTTTTTTTAAGATATTCATATCGATACAACAATTCCTTTTTCATTGTTTCTAATTCTTCTGTTGTATAATGCTCTGTGCATCTGTAAACGCCCAAATGTTTTTCGCCATAATACAACCAATCTTTTTTGCCAAATACGACAAATCCAGGAACAGGCGATTTTTTTAAGTAATCAATTACAGATTGGTTATATTGCTTAATTGCCAAATTACGCAATGTGAAATTGTCATTAAAATATTCTTCATATTTTGATGGAAATCCATCTAAGTGATTGAAATTTAATTCTGGTTTTTTTGCTGGAATTCTGTTTTCAGAATTTGGAATATCTTTAGTAATTGTAAATACTTTATCGATAAGTACAAAAAAGATAATAGCAATAAATACCAAAGGTAATAAAAAGTTTAAGTACAATTTGTGTTTATTCATATTTAAAATCTAAAGTAAATAAAAGGATTATAAGTGTTTGCAATTAAATATAATGAACAAATAAATAATAGTATCATCAAAAAACTTGAAGATAATAACTCGTAAATGTTGCCTAAAACGATATTTGTTTTATTAGAAAAAGTCATAGATAAGGATTTAATTTTGTTGTATATATAAACAAAAAATGGAGTTGAGCCCAAAACAGCAAAAGTGAAAGCAATATATGTTTCGTTATTCATATATATTTTCAAATTTATAGAATTACCAGCCATTTCATTTAAACCGAACATTGCATTGAAATAATATACTGAATCAGTTAAATTTTCTGATCTGAATAATGTCCATCCAATCATTATAACAAGTAATGTATAAATATGGGATATAAAAGCAGGTAATTTAACTAAAATTTTTCCGAAACCAAATCTTTCAATAATCATGAAAAATCCATGAAACATACCCCAAATAATAAAATTCCAACTTGCTCCATGCCATAAACCTGTGATAAAAAATACAATAAGTAAATTTCTGTAAGTTTTATATTTACCATTTTTATTTCCACCCAATGGGATGTAAAGATAGTCTCTAAACCAAGTTGAAAGAGAAATATGCCAGCGACTCCAGAATTCTTTAATTGATTTGGAAATGTAAGGGAAATTAAAGTTTTCAAGAAATTCAAAACCAAACATTCTGCCCAATCCAATTGCCATATCAGAATAACCCGAAAAATCGTAATAAATTTGTATTGAATATGCTATAACACCTAACCAAGCTGCTTCTATACTTAAATTTTGATATGGGGTTGCGAAAATATCGTCAACTATTGCAGCAAATGTATTGGCAATTAATACTTTGCGAGCAAGTCCGATAATAAATCTTTGAATCCCTGATTTGAATTTATCTAGATTTACACTTCTATTATCGAGTTGCAATGCTACATCATGATACCTTACAATAGGACCAGCAATTAATTGAGGAAACAACGATACATATAATGATAGTTTGCCGAAATTTTTCTGAACCACCGTTTCTTTTCTGTAAACATCTATCATATAAGACATTGCTTGAAAAGTAAAAAAAGAAATTCCAATCGGAAGTTGTATTGATGTTTGTGGAATTGAACCTATATTGGTAAAAGCAAGTAAATCATTAATTGAGTGCACAATAAAGTTGGTGTATTTAAAAATGCCAAGTAAAAATAAATTCAAAAATACACCCCAAAACATGTATTTCTTTTTTCTTGTTAGATTGTTTTCATATTTATCTACTTTTAAACCAAAGAAATAATTAATATATACAGAAACCAACATCAAAATCATAAAATAGATACCACCCCATGCATAAAACAATAAACTTGCTATAAGTAGAATATAGTTTTTCAACTGCCTTGGAACCAAAGCTGAAAGCAATAATGTGAGAGGTAAAAATAAAAATAAAAAAACGGGTGAACTGAAAAGCATATCTTTTAATTTTTATTTTGTTGATTTACTTTGTTATATGACATATTATTCAATATGTTTTTGAGATGACATTCTAAAACAATGTTCATAAACACATCTGGTTTTTCATGTTCAATTATATCTTCATTTAAGCCATATTCCCATCTGTCGAATATATAAACGCTTTTTGCAAAATCTTCATATAAAAAAGGGATAATATAACCTGTAAAAGAATCGCGAATGATAAGGGCTTTTGTTTTTTTGTATTTTGGGTTTTCCCAAACCACCTCATAATCAATAGGTATTGAAAATCCTTTTGGGTCATATCCTGTTTTTTTACCAGCTTTTACATCTGATTTTATAATTGGAATAAGATTAATCATATTTTCTTTCTTTTCTTCTTCGCTACCTAGCATCTTTGAAATATCTCCGCCAATTTTCCAAGTTGAATCAATTTTATATTCGTTTAATTCTTTGGTTTTTATTTCTGGAAAATCTTTTTTAAGATATTGTGATATACAATTATAAGCAAAATACCCACCTGCAAAATTCCAATGTGAATCGGTTTTCTGAAATAAGCGGATATTATATTTTTTTGCATCAATTAGTGCTTTACGGGTATCAATAATTTTAAAAGGAGCTTTTCCTTCAAATGATTCAATAAATTGATCTGTGAGAGTGTTGTCGTAAAGTCTTGTGATATTATCTTTTAGATATTCTGGATATATAGAATATTTGGTTGGTAAGATTACAAAATAATATTTTATATTTCTTTTTTTCAGATATTCATATCTGTATAACAGCTCTTTTTTTATTTCGTCAAGTTCTGTTTTTGAAAATCGTTCTATACCTCTATAAACATCTAAATGTTTTTCTCCATAAAACATCCAATCATCTTTGCCAAAAACAATTTTGTCGGGTAATGGCGATTTTCCTAAATATTTGATTACCGATTCATTGAAATGTTTTAATAAATAGTTTCGCAAACTTACATTTGAGTTAAAATAATCTTCGTATTTTGAAGGGAAATTATCCAAATGATTAATATCCAGCAAAGGTCTTGACGTTATTTTTTTGTTTTCAGAATTTTTTATATCTGTTGTAATTACAAATATTTTATCTATTAAAGAGAAATAGATAAATCCTATAAAGAGAATGGGCAAAAATATTTTTTTGAAATGTATTATCTTATTAAACTTTATCATAATCAAAATCTGAAATAAATGAATGGATTGTAAGTGTTTGTAAGCAATAATATGGTGCTTAAGATTAATAATGCTACAAGAAAAATAACTGAGGAAATTTCAAAAGCATAAATTGTAATTAGTTGATTTCTATTTGAAAATGATAGATAAATATTTTTGATTTTGTCGCCTATACGTACATAAAATGTTGTACATCCAAGTATTGCAACAATAAACAATATGATGTTGTCAATAGTTAGATAAGTGCTAATATTTATATAATTTGATGCAAAATGATTGAACCCGAGCATGGCTTTGTAATATTCAACAGATTCGACCAATGAATTGGCAAGAAACAGGGGCCAACTTAATATAAAGGCAACTATAAAATAGATATGACCGAAAATTTTTGGAATTCTATCAAGTAGTTTTCCTAAAAATAGTCTTTCGATAACCATAAAAAAGCCATGATAGAAGCCCCAAACAACCATATTCCAGCTAGAACCATGCCAAAGGCCTGTAATGAAGAATATGATAATCAGATTTCTATATGTTTTTATTGAACTACCCTTGCTTCCTCCCAAAGGGAAGAAAATATAATCACGTATCCATGTTGAAAGAGAAATATGCCATCTTGTCCAGAATTCTTTAAAAGATTTTGAAAGGTAGGGAAAATTGAAATTTTCTAAAAACTCAAACCCAAACATTCTTCCCAAACCAATTGCCATTTCAGAATAGCCTGAGAAATCGTAATATATTTGTAAGGTATAAGCTGCCAATCCAAACCAAATAGCCACCATATCAAGGCTTTGAGTAGGAGCCGACATAATATCAGTTGCAATTGTTGCAAAACCATTTGCCAAAATTACTTTACGGGCTAAACCCATAATAAAACGTTGAACACCCGATTTGAATTTTTCTATTGTAACAGTTCTGTTATCAAGTTGTAATGCGATATCATGATATCTAACTATTGGACCAGCAATTAATTGTGGGAATAATGATACGTATAAAGCCAAATCGCTGAATTTTTTTTGTACATGGGTATCGTTTCTGTAAACATCTATTAAATAAGACATTGCTTGAAAAGTGAAAAATGAAATTCCGATTGGTAATTTTATATGTGTTTGAGGTAATTGTGAAATATGAAAAACGGAAAGCAAATCGTTGATACTTGCTACAATAAAATTGGTATATTTAAAAACGCCCAGTAATAATAAATTGATAACTACGCCGATAATTAAATAATTTTTTCTAGTGATGGGTTTATCTTTATATTTATCAACTTTGATTCCAAAGAAATAATTAATAAAAACAGAAAAAAGCATTAAAATCATAAAGTACACACCGCCCCATGCATAGAATATTAAGCTGGCTATCAATAAAATATAGTTTTTTATTTTTTTAGGAGCAATAGCAGTTAATAGGAGTGTTAATGGTAAAAATAAGTACAGAAAAACCGGTGAGCTGAAAAGCATAAGTTATTGTAGTTTAATATAAATGATTATTTTTTTGTGGATGCAAATTTAATAAAAATAATTTAATTGAATGATTGCTGAGAAACAAGATTTTGATACATCCCATTCATTGCAATTAATTGGTCATGTTTACCTTTTTCAATAATTTCTCCATTATCCATTACTAAAATTTCATCAGCATTTTTTATAGTAGATAAACGGTGTGCAATAATTATTGATGTCCGGTTTTTCATCAAATTTCCCAAGGCTTCCTGAACATAAACTTCAGATTTTGTATCTAATGCAGATGTTGCTTCGTCTAAAATCATAATTGGTGGATTTTTTAAAACCGCTCTTGCAATACTAATTCTTTGTCTTTGACCACCAGATAAATTAGAACCTTTATCACTCAAATTGCTATAATAACCGTTTTCCATTTGAATAATAAATTCATGAGCATTAGCAATTTTTGCTGCTGCAATTACATCTTCCTCTTTCACATTTTTCATCCCAAAGGCTATATTGTTAAAAATACTGTCATTAAAAAGTATTGTTTCTTGTGACACAATACCGATTAAACCCCTTAAATCTGAAATTATCAAATCTTTAATTGGAATATTATCAATGAAAATTTCGCCCGATGTACTATCGTAAAATCTTGGCAATAAGTCAGCTAAAGTAGATTTGCCAGCACCTGAATGACCAACAACTGCTATTGTTTTGCCTTTTTCAATTTTTAGATTGACATTTTTTAATACATGAATCTGAGAATTTTCATTGTATTGAAAGCTAACGTTTTTATACTCAATACAATTTTCAAAAGATTTTTTTGCAAAAGCATTTTCTTTTTCAATTATAATTTCTTTGGCATCAATTATTTCCATAACTCGTTGTGCAGCAGCTTGCCCTTTTTGTAAATTGTAAATTGATGAAATAAACGATTGAGCTGGAGGTATTAATCTGGTAAATATCAAAATAAAAAACAAGAAAACGCTTGCATCAAGTTTGTGATTAATAACCAAATTACCCCCAAACCAAATAATTGTTACCAAACCAATTACAGCCAAAGTTTCGGTAAGTGGTGCTGCAGCATCTCGTCTTCTGTAAATCTTTGTAAGTATGCTTGATAATACATGGTTGGTTTTTTGAAATTTTGTATGAGCGTAATCTATTGCATTAAAGGCTTTTATAATTCGCAGTCCGTTTATCGATTCTTCAATACTTGAAACGAGTAAACCCATTTGTCGTTGGCCTTTTTCTGAATTTCTCTTTAAACTTTTTCCAATTATATTTATCAGAAAACCTGCTGGTACCAACGTTACTAAGGAAATTAATACAAGTTGGGGACTTATACTAAATAAAATAATCACAAAAAAGATTACATTTAGCGGATCTTTAATGGCCATTTGAAGTGTGCTAACTATTGACCATTCTATTTCGTTGATATCAGAAGTAAGCCGCGACATCAAGTCGCCTTTTTTTTGTGTAGAATAAAACGAAAGAGGGAGTATTAATAGCTTGTTATATATATCATTACGTAAGTCTTTTATCATTCCATTTCGTAACGGTGCCAAAAAATACATTCCAAGATATTTAAAAAAGTTATTTAATACTGAAAATAAAATAAATAAAACTGAAACAAAAATCATGGCATTAAATTTACCATGTTCTTCAATAATTTGATTTACAATATAACTTAAGTATTTAAATAGTTGTTCGGTAGATAGTTGAAATTCAGGCTTTACAGTTACAGGTTTATCATTACCAAAAAGAATATTTACGAAAGGGAGAAAAACAGCTATGTTGAAGAATGAGAATAAGATATATAGCAAATTAGAAACTATGTTTAAAAAAGCATAGGTCCAATATGATTTGATGTAAGCAAAAATTCTGATTAATTCTTTCACAATTGCAAAGATAATAATTCCTTAAATAGCTTAAAAAATATTATGAGATATCTCTATTTTTAAAATTATGGCAATGTTTTACTTATCTCAGGAATATTTCCATCTGTTTTATAATCTGGTGTTCCGCCATTTAAAGTGTACGAAAATAGTTTGAAATAGTAAGTTGTTCCGGCATTCAGATTTGTAAAGAATGCCGATTGAATACCATAATTTATATTTTGATCATTAGCATTATCAGGGTAAACTATCCCATCTAATGGAATTGCAATTGAGTTAAATCCAGTGGTACTCATTCTAATTAGATAACGATTTGGTAAAACACTCCCTGTTGCATCAACCCATTGCAAATGAATATTTTTAGCTGAAAAATTAGCGGGATAATTACTTGGTTCTGTTGATAATGGCGTTGATCCACCCCAAATATAGTTTATATATTCTGGATGATCAATATATGGATTTCGGTTGTTTTGAATTGTATAAACAGCATTGTTTCTGTCAATTTCTTTCTGACTGACAGGATCTAAAGCACACCAAGATAGCAACATGTTTATATACCAAGTGTTAAATGTTAATCCATTATTACCTGCATAAACCAAAGCACATTGAGGCGAATTTGAAGGCCAGTTGGCTACTAAGTTTTGATATCTGGTTGCCATATAAAAAAAAGTACGGGCAAAATCTCCCTTATAAGTGTC
>CAZWRD010000107.1:5274-11254 GCA_964636105.1 uncultured Bacteroides sp. | reverse complement strand
TTTACATTGCAATAACTCCTGTATATGTGATATATGAGCGTATATACAGGAGTTAGCTGAAATATTCCTTTTCTTTTTTGGGCTATCGCCCAATTGTTTTAAAAAATTTTCAAATTTCTTTTTCTTTAATTATAGAGGGGAATAAGGTGTTTTCTCCGCTCTGCTACGAAAACGATTTTGATACATAAAAACTCGCCTATGGCGAGTTTTTCAATGCTAACTATAGTATGTAGAGCTAAAATTAGCGAGAGCGTATACTATAGTTAGCTAATTTAGAAAATTACTATGATTAATAAAATTGAACTACTAGAAAAATTTGGCGAAAAGGTTAGAGAAGAAAGATTAAAAAGAGGTCTTTCGCAGGAAGAACTTGCGGCAAAGGCGGGTGTTCATCGTACATATATTGGTATGATAGAAAGAGGAGAAAAAAATATTACCTTAATTAATATAAAAAAAGTAGCCAAAGCTCTTGATTTATCAATTGATAAACTTTTAACCAATTTATAAATATGAATATAATAAATTTCGAAAATCTTATTATTAAGGAAATGGATAAAGTGATCTTGAAAATAATAAATGATTTTCAAGAACTTAACATATCAGCCAAATCAAGAGCGGGCGCAGAAATAAGCGATTTTCTTGAAGATAAATTTGTTGAGTATACAAAAAGTAGTATTTTTTTTACGAAATCTGAAAAGTCGCCACAGGGTGCTACAAAAAATCCATGGGATGCTAAAACAGTTTTTTGCTTAAATAATCTTCAAGAACTAATTTGGATTGATTTTAAGGCATTAAAAACCTCTGGTAAAGATAGTAATCCTGATATTGGAACTCCAAATAAAATAGTTAGTTTTATCAAGGAAGGTAATTTTTATCTCCTTTACGTTTATGTTTTTTACGAAGAAACGGAAAAAGGATTAAAATTTGTAAAAATAAATAGTGGTTATACAAAATCTTATTTTTTAAAAGATATTAATCATACCTTTCGAAGAAATCCTAAAAATCAATTGCAGGTAAATATGTCAGCGATACCGGAATATCGAACAAGGGAAGATTTTATTAAGCTATTAGTAAAGAAAATTAAAGAATCACATGAACGACAAATAAAAATTTCGGACAAGGCTCTTAAAAATTTGTCAGAAGAAGAGAAAATATTACTAAAAAGGAATAAAGAATCTGAAACTAAGATTTTAAAAAATCTGAAATAGAATTATTTATAAAAACAATCTCCTTTGCGTTTAAATTATAAAATTCATAAATCAACTGGTTAAGTTTATTCTCTAACTCATTTTTATTCGTATTGTCTTCATATATTTTTTCAACAATATTATGAATTTCTTCTTGTAGTTTAATATCATCAGGAATAGGCATAGAATATAAATCAGAAATTTTTATTTGGGGCTGTTTGCCCTTTCTATAACGAACAATTTCCATTTTTTGTGCATAAAAAGTAGCAATTGTAGAATTCAAATAACCACACAAAAAATGAAGGTATCTTTTTGTTTTATTATCTCCTTTTCTCAAAGAAAATACATATAAGCTATTATTGGCAGAGCTTGGGTTTTTGTCGTAAGTAGCGATGATTTCCTTGGCGGACTGTCTTATGAATATTTTAGGATTCTCATATACTAAAAAATCTCCGAATCCAATCCTCTTTTTATTTTTTATTCCTTTTTTAATAAGCTCTTCTTTCAAAGTATCATTAATTTCATTTTGTAGCTTTTTGTCATAATAAAAAAATTTATCATAAAAAGGGATGCAATATTTATCATAAAGTGCTTTAGATCCTTGGTAGTATCTATAGCTTTTGCATTCTCTTTTATTTTCTTGTTCCACACTAACAAACTTGTTTTCCATGTCTAATAACATGGCACATGTTCTAAGCTCTTTTTTAGGAAATTGGTTTTTGAGGGTTCTGGGAGATTTTTTGCTAATTTTATCTAAAATATTTTTAGTAATATCTGAAAAATTTAGCCTAAATTTATACTCATCATTTTCATTTAGCCAAGCAGCTTGATTAATTTCTTGCATTTCATCGGTAAGAAAATTTTTCACCTTTACAACGTTTTTTTTATCAAAATTATTTTCGATTTTAATTATTAACTGTCCACTCGCTACACCATCAAAATTTGAAATGTTATTTTCTATTGTATCGATTTTGGTAGTTTCTAATAAATATTTTCGAGTATATTTATATGCTGTTTCAAAAAAAGATATGTCAATAACAAAGGCGAGCTTTCCATTTTTTTTAAGATAATCCAAGCTATGTTCAAGAAAAAGCATTACATAATTAATTTTTCCGTTTTTTAGACTTTTTGGAAATTGTCTATATTGACTTAAATAATTTATTCTCTGCATTTCATTTTTTTTTCGGTCTCTTCTTCCATATAACGTGACATAGGGAGGATTACCTATAACATAATCAATATTTTTTAAAAGAAGTTCTAGGTCTTTATTTTTTGTTTCGTTAAATAAAATAAAATCATTTTTCACTTTTTCAGTAAAATCATATGTAAAGGCATTAAATCTACCTTTATATCTTTCTTCAAAAAAACTTTCATATAAATTTGATATATTCTCCTTTGTCCTTTTTATCATTTCAGGATCGATGTCAACGAAATATAAACCATTTTCAATAAAATACTGAATTTTTTCTTTGTTTGGGTAATATTGATATACTCTTTCAAGCGTTCTTAATAAAAAAATCCCATTACCAACTGCTGGCTCCAATATTTTTTTATTTATGATTCCATTGTTAAATTCGATAATATCAAGAATTGAGTCAATAATCTTTATTTCGTTGGTAAAAAAAACCCCATTATCTTTTTTTAATTGATAAGATAATTGCTCCTGATGACTTATTTGATTGCTTATTGTTTTTAAAATTATTTGATTCATGCGGTTATGTATATTTAAACATTTGCTAATTTTAGTATACACACCTTTTAAAAACTCTGCAAGTAGTATAAAATACAAATAAGGAGTTTTTAATTTTAGCCATTCACCCCTAACCCCTCTGGCTAAAATTAAAAACGAAAAAGAAATTTGAAAATTTTTTAAAACAATCCCGACTGCTGTCGGAAAAAAGAAAAGGAATACATCAGCTAACACGGCATATCTGGTTACGGCTTTTTACAAAAGCCTCCACCCATATTTTGTTCCGCTACGCTCCACAAAACATCAGATATGCCGAAACGTTGTGCGAAATTCTCTTTTGCAAAAAAATAAAGAAAGAAAAATTTTGGCACTTTTTATTAACTAATAGTAAAACTATGAGTGAGCAAGCAACACCAAGCAAAAAAATCACAGTAGGCTTAATTTTAAGCTGGATATTCGGGGTTCTTTTTGCTGTGATCGGAATTGTTTCTGTTTTTTCAGAGCCAATACCAGGTCTAGTTATGTTAATTATGGCGGCTGTTCTTCTTCCACCTATCAATAAGCTTGTAGATGAGAACTGGAAGTTTCATCTTTCTGGAGCAATAAAAGCAGTTGTTATCATCATTGGTTTTATTATTTTTGGAGCAACGGTTGATAATTCAAACGCTGAACAAAATCAAAATAATCAGCCATATATTCAACAAAAACAAGATATTTCAAATACTGACCAACAAAAGAATGAAGTAAAGCCAACAGATGACCAACCCAAAAATACTAACAACGAACAGCCAGCACTTGAAACAAAAAAAACAGAAACAATCACTACTGCAACAGATACTAATAAAAATCCAAATACTGAAAATGAAGATAATCCATTACCAGCTAAGGAATTTACTATTCCAGCTGAGTACAAATCTGCCCTTAACAAGGCCACAACATACGCCAATACATTGCATATGTCAAAGCAGGGTGTATATGATCAGCTTGTTTCACAATATGGTGAAAAGTTTTCAATTGCGGCTGCACAGTATGCAATAGAAAATATGAAAGCCGACTGGAATGCAAACGCTTTGGCTAAGGCAAAAACTTATCAGAATACTATGAACATGTCACCAGCTGCCATCCACGACCAACTTACTTCTAAATATGGTGAAAAATTCACGCAAGCAGAGGCAGATTACGCTATTCAACACCTTAATGACTAGTATTTCGAATGGAAATAAAAAGTGCAAAAAATAAACTGGATTTTTTTACAAAAGAAAACATCGCACAACACGGCATATCCGGCTCCGCCCATATCCTCCTTCGCCCGTCCCTTCGCCAAAGCCTCGGGACTTATTAAAAAATAGAGGACATCGGATATCCCGGAACGTTATATGAAATATGCTTTTCTTTTTACGGCTAACGCCTAACACTTTTCTATAATGAACAAATTTTATTTTTAATTTTTTAAGGGGGGTGTAAGGTATTTTCTACGCTTCGCTCCGAAAATAGATATATTAATAAATATGAACGACAAAGGCGCACACTTCTATAAATCTGATTTCCAGGTACACACCCCGCGAGACGCTCAATGGAGTGGCGACGGGGCTATTACTGACGCAGAACGAAAAACATATGCCGAGGAGCTAATTCTAGCTTGTCGACAGAAAGGCCTAGGGGCAATTGCAATTACGGATCATCATGATTTCGCGTTTTTCCCGTTCATAAAAAAGGCTGCCCAAGATGAATTGGATGATACGGGCCAACCAGTACATGAGGACAAGAGGATCGTTGTTTTTCCCGGCATCGAGCTTACTTTAACCGCTCCTGCTTGCCAGGTAATCTTACTATTAGATGCAAACTTTCCGGAAAATTTATTACTGAGCGTTCTTACTGCTCTTGTGATCTCTCCCGCTCCGTCTTTAGATGCAAAACACGCAACGATCCAACGAGTTCCACAAAATGTAATCAGGGATCTTTCTGATCTTTATGAAAAATTAAGCAGCCATCAACACTTAAAGGGCAGATTTATTGTTTTGCCCAATGTCAGCGAGACCGGTCACGGCACGATGTTGCGTTCTGGTTTTGGAAATTTCTATAAAACTATGCCATGCGTAGGTGGATATACTGATGGCCCGGTTTCTAATTTTGGGACGGGAAACGCTTCTATTATAGAAGGGAAAAACCGAGACTACGGATTTAAAGCAATTGGAGTCTTTCAGACTTCTGATAACCGCAAAAGAAATCATGATGATCTTGGCAAACACACTACTTGGGTTAAGTGGTCTGAACCAACTGCCGAGGCATTAAGACAGGCATGTCTGGCTAGAGAGTCTCGCCTATCTCAGGACGAGCCACAATTGCCGAATATCTGGATCACTTCCATTAGCGTCTCCAGTTCTAAATTTCTTGGCAATGTGTCGCTTGACCTTAACCAGCAATACAATGCCATCATTGGTGGTCGAGGCACCGGTAAGTCTACGATTCTTGAATATCTCCGCTGGGGTTTGTGTGATCAGCCAGTCGAAAGCGAAGAAGATGACTCGGTACAGAACAAACGAAAAAATCTAATTAAAAATACGCTCCAGGATTTCGATGGAGAGGTACATGTCACGTTCTTATTGAACGACGTGAGACACATCGTAAAGCGAAACTCGAAGAAGCAGGAAATCTTACTAAAAATCGGCGATGGAGATTTTACTCCTGCCACCGAACAGCAGATAAGGAATTTACTTCCTATTCAGGCGTACAGCCAGAAACAGCTTAGTCGCGTTGGAGATCGCATCGACGAACTTAAACGTTTTGTTGAGCTTCCTATTAAGCAAGAGCTCGACCGAGTTCGGTCAGAAATTCGTGATACGGAGGCGAAGATTCGCTCATCCTATGGGGATTTAATTCGCAAGGAAGAAATCGAAACAGAAATTAAAAAAAACGCCGTTGAGATTGCGTCGCTCACCGAGCAATTGACTGGCTTGAGGAAAAGTCTAAAGGGTCTTTCGGAGGAGGATCAGAAGACTATCGATCAAAAGGCAAAATATGACAACGAGGAAGCTATTATCGAAAATCTAAAGAACGACCTTGAGACTGCGCAGGAGCATGTTGATACTCTCGCTAAAACATT
>CAZWRD010000107.1:1223-5264 GCA_964636105.1 uncultured Bacteroides sp. | reverse complement strand
GGGAAGTGAAAAGGGCGAAGAAGATGATGTTGAGTTAGAGAATAAAGTCCTTATCGGAAACATTCAAGCAAAGTATGCTTCAAAGTTAAGTGAGGTAGAAGCCGGTGTTACCGCGCTCTCTGATCTCTTTAAGCCCGCTTCGCTTAAGGCCATTAATGATGAAGCAAAAGCATGGGAGGAACTCAAAGCGGCATTTGATAAAAAATATGAGGCTGCAAAAGCTACAGCGAAGGTCAACCAACAACAACTTGATCAAATTCAGACAATCGAAAAACGAATTGGTATATTGAAAAAAGCTCAAACCGAGAAGCGCAATGCTGTCACAGCTCTTGGTGATCCGGAAAAAACATATAAAGAGCTCAGGAATAAGTGGGATGAACTACACTCACAGAAAGTTAGTGCCCTCGAAACACAGTGTATTCAATTCACTACGCTTTCCGGTGGGCAAATTAAAGCGGATATAAAAAGTAGTCTCGATACAAACGCGCTGACTCAAAAATTCAAGACGGCATTTACCAGCATGAATATCAAAGAGGAGAAAATTGAGAAAATCTGCCAGTCTATTGTAAAAGCAGCCGATCCCATTGCTGAATGGAACGGTATTCTTGCAGAGCTTGAAAAGCTCGCTCTCCACTCTATGGAAGGCCCTGATGGAATGCCGGAAACTCCTATTCTCAACAAGTGCGGCTTTATCGAAAACGAACGCACAAGAATTGCAACTAGTTTCGACTCTACAAAATGGATCGAGCTTTCAGTTGCTGAGCTAGGGTTCAATCCAAAATTTTCTTATTGCACAAATAAAGATACGAGCGAGTATATTGAGTTTGCTGAAGCATCAGCCGGTCAGCAAGCTACAGCTTTGCTTACTGTGTTACTTAACCAAAATGGCGCACCCCTTATTATCGATCAGCCAGAGGACGACATCGATAGCAAAATGAGTCCAGATATTGTTCAGCAAATATGGAAAGCCAAAAGCAAACGTCAACTTATCTTCGCCAGCCATAGCGCAAACTTTGTTGTAAATGGCGACGCTGAACTTGTCGTGTGTTGCGACTATGTAAAAGCAGGAGATCAAACTCACGGTACAGTCAAAGATTCTGGTGCGATCGATAATCAAACAATCAAGGAAGAGATTACCCTGGTTACTGAGGGCGGCAAAGATGCCTTTAAGTTAAGAAAAGAAAAATATGGATTCTAATATTATATGCTAGATCAAATATACTCATACCGAGAAATGTGCAATATAGAAAATGTTCAGACCTTGCAACGTGGTATGAACTTTAGAATGAATCCAAAATACTCGGTTATTTTAATGTCGCGAAGATCAAACGCGCCTTACAGTGACAGTATTTCTGATGACGGGATTACTATTGAATACGAAGGGCACGATGAACCAAAAACTTCCTATGAGATGAATCCTAAATTATTCGACCAACCACAACAAACCAAAAATGGTACATTAACTCAAAATGGTAAATTCATTAAAGCAGTAGAAAAACTTAAAGATGCAACTTCTGAGGCTGAAATAGTGAAAGTTTATGAAAAGATTTTACCTGGTGTTTGGTCACTAAAAGGATTATTTGATTTAATTGATTACAGGATCAAAAACGACGGAAAAAGAAACGTTTTTGTATTTATTTTAAGATTATCAGACGAACAAGATTTAACCACAAATGAACTCATTGATCTTGCACATACAAGGCTTATACCTAGCGAGGTAAAGAAAGAAGTTTGGAAGAGAGATGGTGGAAAATGCGTACTGTGTGGCTCAATAAAAAATTTACATTTTGATCATGACTTGCCGTTTTCAAGAGGCGGAACTAGTTTAACTGCTAAAAATATCAGATTACTTTGTGCAAAATGTAATTTAGCAAAATCAGATAAAATAGAATAAGGAGTCTTGGCTCCAGGGCATTCACCCCCAGCCCCTCTGCCCCTACGCCAAGACAAAAATAAAATTTGTTCATTACAGAAAAGTAGTTCCGCTGAGGCGGAACAAAAAGAAAAACATACATCATATAACAGCGTGTATGCGACTACGGCTCCTCTACGGTGAGCCTCCGTCCATATTGCTCCTTTCAGTCGCAACATCGCATACACGCGAACGTTAGCTGAAATATTCCTTTTCTTTTTTGGCTATCGCCCATTTGTTTTAAAAAATTCTAAAATTTCTCTTTCATTAATCAAAGAGGGGTATAGGGTGTTTTCTCCGCTCCGCTACGAAAACGATTTATTTATACAAATACATCTAAGCTATTTATCTATTTTTTTGTATAGAACAGCTAGTCCAAAAAATAAAGCATTTATCATTACAATTATTGCTCCAGTCGGTAGATCAAAGAAAAAAGAAAAAGTTATTCCTAAAAGCACAGAGATAAGCGAAACAAAACTGGCGATAATCATCGCCGTCTTGAAGCCTTTGGCAAACTGCAAAGCTGTAACTGCTGGGAGGATAAGAAGTGCGGAGACAAGCATTATACCCACCATTTTGACCGATAGAACGACGGTAACGGCAGTGAGCAGAGTAAGAAGTGTATTGATAAAATTCGTTTTTACCCCGGTTGTCTTGGCGTATTCTTCATCAAATGTAGCGGAAAATAAATCCCAATAAAAAAAATAAATCACTGCCAAAACTACAAAAGAAAGAACGACCGACAAAATAACTTCGGTGGTGCTGATAGCCAAAATGTTTCCAAAAAGATAACTGAAAAGATCAACATTAAATCCTTTGGACACACTAGCAAGAATAACACCACCAGCAATCCCCACAGCGGAAACAATGCCAATGGCGGCGTCGCCATATACTTTGGCTTTTTCGCTGATTTTCAAAATTAAAATAGAAGCAATCATCACGACCGGAACCGCTACATAAAAAGGATAAATTCCTAAAAATAAACCGAGGGCGATAGCGCCAAAACTGACATGGGAAAGTCCGTCACCAATGAGCGACATTTTTCGCAACACTAAAAACATGCCGAGTGCCGAGCAGACAATCGCCACAAACGAACCGGCAAAAAATGCTTTTTGGATAAACGAATATTGTAAAAAAGTGAGTATTTCCATATTAGTTGTGCTGGTGGCAAATTATATGTTGTTCAAATTTGCCAAAATAGGAATTCATTTTTTCATCTTTGCAAAATTCGGAAAATTTACCAAAATAAATTAGACTTTTATCAATATAAAGCAGTTTGTTGGCGTATTGTCCGATATAGCCGGTATCATGAGTTATGAGAATAATCGCAATGCCATTTTGCTTATTTAATTTTTGTATCAGTTGGAAAAATGATTCTCTTGATTCCGGATCAAGTGCGGTTGAGGGTTCATCAAAAATAAGGATTTCAGGACTTGAAACCAAAGCGCGCGCCAAAAGCACTTTTTGCTGTTGTCCGCCGGAAAGCTCCGAGAGCATTCTTTTTCTCAAGTCGCTGATGTCTAATTCTTGCAAAATGTCATTCACTTTCCTTTGATCGCTTGCTGTTATCCTTTTGGGAAATTTCTTTTGAGATAATAGACCAAGCATAACAACTTCATCAACCGTCGCGGGAAAGAGAGCGTTTATAGTGGAAAATTTTTGTGGAAGATAACCGATCTTGCCCCAGTCATTAAACATTTCTTTTGTCTTGCCAAAAATCTCTATTTTTCCTTTGGATATTGGCAATAATCCCAAAATAGCTTTTATGAGTGTTGTTTTACCAGCGCCATTTGGCCCGGCAAGGCCGACAAAGTCACCTTGTTCAATCGCAAAAGAAACGTCTTTCAACGCTTCTGTTTGTCCGTAATGAACGGATAGGTTTTTTGTTTCAATAATTGCCTTCATAATTATTCGCTACAACTAAGACCGGTTTTCAAATTGATTAAGTTCTTTTCCGTAATGGAGAGAAATGAGACATTATTTTCAAAATCTTCTTTGGTAAGATTGTGAGCTGGATTAAGGAGTAATAGTCCGGCGCCAGTTTCCTTGGCAAGAGTTTCGGCAACTTTTGGAATGACTAATTCTTCAAAAAATACATATTTGATTTTTTCTTTTTTGATTTGTTCAAT
>CAZWRD010000107.1:0-1123 GCA_964636105.1 uncultured Bacteroides sp. | reverse complement strand
TGACTAATTCTTCAAAAAATACATATTTGATTTTTTCTTTTTTGATTTGTTCAATGAGTTTTGCCAAATCTTGTGCTGATGGCTCTGAATCTGGAGAAATACCATACGCTGATTCATAAGCCAAACCGTATCTTTTACCCAAATAACCAAAAGCATAATGTCCGCCATAAACAATTTCTTTGCTTTCGCATTTTGCTAATCCGGATTTATATTGATTATCTAATTGTGCTAATTTGTTTTTGTATTCAGTGGCATTTTTTTGATAAAAATCAGCGTTCATTGGGTCCTTTTCTGTGAGTGCTTTTGCTATACTGTCAACCATGATTTTGTTGTTATCAAAATCAAGCCAGATGTGCGGATCGACTCCGCCATGTTCGTGGCCATGCTCTTCTTCCTCATCTGCGTGTTCATCCTCGTGTTCTCCTTCATGAGCACCTTCCGCTTCATTCATCATTTCTATGCCAAGGCTCGAATCAACAACCTTTACATTTTTATTTGTAATGCCTTTGATAATATCCTCAGCCCAAGGCTCCATGAATTTTCCGGTATAAACAAAAAGCCCTGATTCATTTATTTTTACAATATCACTTGGCTTTGGCTCAAAGGTGTGGGCTTCTACTCCGGGAGGGAGTAAAAGTGAAACCTCCACTTTGTCTTGCCCAATATTTTTTGCAAAATCGTATAATGGGAATAGTGTTGTAACGACAGTTAGTTTTTCTGAACTATTTTTTGTTTTTTGTGAGATGTTTGATACCGCGAAAAATCCTAAACCAATAATTGCGATAACCCCGATAATAAATAAATATTTTTTCATAATATTTCCTTTAAATTATGCTTGGCATTTCTGGCAATAGCCATAAAATTCAAGCGAATGATTAATAATATTAAACTTGTTTTGCTTGGCGATTTGTTTTTCTTGTTTTTCCAGGTGATTGCCAATTTCAACTTTGCTAATTGAATTACAACTCATACAGACAAGGTGGTGATGATGGTCATCTGGTATTTCGTAGTAATCAATTCCAGCAATCGTGTTTTTTATAATGATATTGTTTTTCGTCAAAAATTGCAGTTCGCGATAAATTGTGGAACGATCCGGCTTGATCTTCTTAACTTTTAATTTTTC
>CAZWRD010000106.1:0-11296 GCA_964636105.1 uncultured Bacteroides sp. | reverse complement strand
TATGGATTTTTAGTTATGCTTGGCGTAATTATTGTCGTTTTTCTGTTGTTTAATGTTTTACCGGGCGATCCTGCCCGTATGATGTTGGGGCAACGTGCTGATATTGCATCTGTTGAAGCCATTAATAAAGATTTAGGCAGAGACAAATCTTTAACTACCCAATTTTTTAATTATCTGAATGATTTGTCTGTTTTATCTGTTCATAATGTGACAGATAAAGATAACTATTGGTATCTTGATGACACAAAATATAATGCTGCTAAATTGTTTGTTATTAATGATATGGCTTTGGTTTTAAAACAACCTTATTTAAGGCGATCTTATCAGAGCAAAAGATTGGTTTCTGAAATTATCGTTGAAGCATTTCCTAAAACGGCTTTACTCGCTTTTGTATCCATGTTTTTTGCTTTAATTATTGGTGTTTTTGTGGGTGTTTTGTCATCATTAAAAAAAGATGGGATTTTTGATAAAATGTCATTGGTAATTTCAGCTTTCGGAATGTCATTGCCTTCTTTTTTTGCAGCTATTTTGTTTGCATGGATATTTGCTTATTTATTAGCAGATTATACTGGCTTAAATATGTTTGGTAGTATGTATTCTGTTGACGATTTGGGAAATGGGGAGTATTTGGATTTGAAAAATTTAATTTTACCTGCTATCACATTAGGAATTCGTCCTTTGGCTGTAATTGTCGAATTAACAAGAAGTTCGATGTTAGATGTAATGTCGCAGGACTATATCAGAACTGCAAAAGCCAAAGGATTATCAACCTATCAGATTATTGTTCGACATGCATTGAAAAATGCAATGAATCCAGTTGTAACAGCTGTTTCTGGTTGGTTTGCTTCATTAATGGCTGGTGCTGTTTTTGTTGAGTATGTGTTTGATTGGAAAGGTGTTGGAGTTGTAATTGTTGATGCATTAGAAAAATATGATTTCCCGGTTGTTATGGGAGTTTTGCTTTTTATATCAATAATTTTGGTAATTATCAATATCTTTGTAGATATTTTATATGGATTGTTAGATCCAAGAATTAGAGTAACTTAAATATTAAAAAAATATATAATGAGAAGAAAAATAGTTGCAGGAAACTGGAAAATGAATAAAACTTTTCAGGAAGCAGATGAGTTAATCAATGAAATCATTGAAGGTTTGGATGAAGCAAATCATAAAGGTGCAGATGTAATTCTTTGTCCTCCTTTTACTTTTATGGAAATGACCACCGATTATGCACAAGAAAGTGAATATGCAGTGGGAGCTCAAAATGTAAGTAGTTTTGATTCAGGCGCATACACGGGTGAGGTTTCTGCTAATATGTTGCATTCGATGGGTGTTGAATATTGTATTATTGGCCATTCTGAACGTAGAAAATATTTTAATGAAACGGATGAACAACTTTTGTTGAAAGCAGAACTCCTGTTGAAATACAATATTTTACCTATTTTCTGTTGTGGCGAATTATTACCCGAACGCGAAGCTGGTAATCATTTTGATGTGGTTAAATCGCAAATAGAAAATACCATTTTTAAATTAGAACCGCTTGATTTTGCAAAGCTTATAATAGCTTATGAACCTGTTTGGGCTATCGGAACAGGTGTTACAGCTACTTCAGATCAAGCTCAGGAAATGCATGCTTTTATCCGTAATTTAATAAGTGAAAAATATGGGAAGGAAATTGCAAAAAATACAAGTATTTTATATGGTGGTAGTTGCAATGCTAAAAATGCCAAAGAATTATTTGCCAATACGGATGTTGATGGCGGATTGATTGGAGGAGCTTCGTTAATTGCAGCTGATTTTCTTAAAATTATTGAATCATTTTAATTATATCTGATGAATTATATTGAATTGAATGTCAAAAATCTAATCAACAGCGATTTAAACGACGTACTTATTGCTGAATTAGGTGAGATAGGTTTTGAAAGTTTTATTGACTCAGATGAAGGATTTTTAGCATATATCAGAGAAGATTTGTTTGATGCTAATTTGATAGGTAAATTACAAATAATTGAGCTGAATCCAGATATATTTTCTTATACTTCGCAATTAGTTGAGGATCAGAATTGGAATGCAGTATGGGAAAGTAATTATGATGCAGTAGTAATTGCAAATAAGTGTGGAATACGAGCTCCATTTCATCCAGAAAATAAAGAAGTTGAATTTGATTTGGTGATTGAACCCAAAATGTCGTTCGGAACAGCTCATCACGAAACAACTTCCAATATGATAGAATTTTTGCTGGAAGAAAATTTAGCAGGCAAATCTATACTTGATATGGGTTGTGGAACAAGTGTTTTGGCGATTTTGGCAGCAAAACGTGGTGCTATTCATGTTTTTGCAATAGACAATGATGAATGGGCATATGAAAATTCTCTCGAAAATATTGAAAGAAATAATGTTCCTGAAATAAAGGTTTTGCTGGGTGATGCGGCTCTTTTGAATAATATGAGTTTTGATGTTATCATTGCAAATATTAATCGCAATATATTATTAAATGATATTAAACATTATGTTAATGTGTTGAATGATAATGGCGTATTGTTGATGAGTGGTTTCTACGAACAAGATATTGCAATTATAAAAGAAGAAACTGAAAAATATAATCTGACCTTTGATCGTTATAAACTAAAAAATAATTGGGTAGCTATTAGGTTTACAAAATAATATTACAAAAAATGTTTGGAAAACGTTTTATTTCAATTGTAGTGATATGTTTCATATCACTACAATTTTCTTTTTCGCAGAGTGTTAAGAATTTTTCAAAAGACAAAACCTTTTTTTTGGATGAGTTAAATACATTCTTTAAAGAAGACAGAAATGCAGATAAAGAGCAAATAGAAAAAGCCTTGGCTGTAGTTGCTGAGTTTTCTCAATACTGGAATTCGTCAACAATTGATGATAATCAGAAAAATCAACTTTTTTCGATTACTAACGGTATGCTTAAAGCAAAAATGAGAGCTTTCCCACATTTTTTAAATTTTTTGACTAGTATAAACCAATTTAAAAAAAGTACCCAGGACGATAAGAGCTTTAATGCTTGGTTAAAAGGAATTCCTCTTTTTCTTGAAACCAAAACTACCAGGTATTTTTTGCCTTTTGTTGAAACTACCAGCGATTTGCTAACCCATAATTATTTATATAATTCACGTGCAACCACATGGTATTCATCTTCAAAAGATTTTTATTTTCAGAAAGACAGTACAATTAAAATCGTTTTTCCTTCACTTAATTTAATATGTAAAGCAAATAACGATAGTTCTGTAATTTGGGATACCAAAGGTGTTTATTATCCTGTTGATAATAAATGGGTTGCTCAAGGAGGAAAAGTAAGTTGGGAAAGAGCAGGCTTTAGTATTGATGAAGTAAATGCCAATTTGGGTTATTATGAAATTAATATGAAGTTTGCCAAATACAATGCCGATTCGGTAAAGTTTTATAATAAAAGGTATTTTAAATCCTATTTATGGGGTTCGCTTACCGAAAAAGTTTTGGCTGATGTAACCGAAGATAAGGCTTCTTATCCACGTTTTAATTCGTACGACAAACGTATCGGAATCGTAAATATTTTTCCTGATATTGATTATGAAGGTGGTTTTGCAATGAATGGTGCAAAATTACTTGGCACGGGTGATCGCTTTCAGGATGCTTATCTTAATTTTAAAAAAGATGGAAAGATATTTGTTCAAACTGCTTCAAAGGCTTATACCATTCGAACTGACAGAATTTCTTCTAATTTTGCAGCTGTTAGTATTTTATGGAAAGAAGATTCTATATATCATCCCGGTTTGGAAATGAAATATATTAATGAAACCAAAGAACTTACGTTAATTAGAGGAATGAACGATATTTCTGCGAGTCCATTTTTTGATACGTATCATAAATTGGATATGTATTTTGAAGCTTTGTATTGGAAAATGGATAAACCCAATATCGATTTCAGTATGATTAAAGTTCCTGGCAGAACCAGTCAGGCTTTCTTTGAATCTTCTAATTATTATTCTGAAGCTCGTTTTTCGAAATTGCAAGGTATTGATGAGATTAATCCGCTTTATCGTGTTAAGCAATTTGCTGATAGCTATGCAACAAGAGATGTTTCTGTAAATGATTTGTCAAAACAAATGAAAATTGAACCCGAACAAGTAAAAGCCATGCTTATAAGATTGGCAAATTTAGGTTTTTTGATTTATGATGCTGACGATGAAATGGTTTATGTAAAAGATAGGGTTTTTGATTATATAAAAGCTTTAAATAAAAAAACAGATTATGATATAATTCAGTTCCATTCTACTGTAGTTGATGATATTAATGCATCATTGAGTTTGCTCGATTTTGATTTACGTATAAAAGGTGTACCTTTGGTTTTGCTTAGCGATTCGCAAAATGTATTTGTATATCCGAGCAAACAGGAGGTTTTGGTGAAAAAGAATCGCGACTTTTTGTTTTCGGGTCGTATTCATGCTGGTAGATTTGATTATTATGCAAAAGGTTGTTCGTTTTTATATGATGATTTTAAATTAAATATGCCTGTAATTGACTCTATGAGTTTTAGGGTTTTGGCATTTAATACCGATGACAAAGGCGAACGTCCTTTAATAAGAGTGAAAAATGTAATTCAGGATTTAAAAGGCGATATTTTAGTGGATTATCCAACTAATAAATCAGGTTTAAAGAAATATTCAAAATATCCTGTATTTACAAGTAAAGAACCTTCTTTTGTATATTACGACAAACCGACTACCCAAAGGGGTGTTTATTCGAAAAATAGATTTTATTTTCACGTAAAACCTTTTGCTATTGATAGTTTGGACGATTTTGAAACCGAACGTTTGAAATTTGATGGGAGCTTAACTTCGGCTGGTATTTTCCCTGAAATTATTGAACCATTGAAAGTTCAACCAGATTATTCGCTTGGTTTTATCAAAAATACACCTCCCGAAGGTTTGCCAAATTATGGCGGAAAAGCAAAATATTTTAATAAAATAGATCTTAGTAATCAGGGATTAAGGGGTAATGGTAGATTAGAATATCTTACATCAACTTCTAAATCTGATAATTTTATTTTTTTACCCGATTCTATGAATGCCATTGTTCAGAATTTTGACATAAAAGAACAAACTGCATTACAAGAGTATCCCGAACTTATATCTACCAATGTAAAGCAACATTGGCGTCCATATAAAGATTCTATGATTGTTGATCAATTAGACAGTGCTTTTGTGATGTTTAAAGGCGAATCAAGATTGAGTGGTAGAGTGGTACTTACACCTAAAGGATTGAGTGGTAGAGGTAATATGGTGTTTGAAAAAGCCGAAATGGAGTCTAATTTATATAAATTTAAGCAACATCTGTTTGATGCCGATACTGCTAATTTCCGTTTGCGTACATACGATTTAACTGATTTAGCTTTTAATACCGAAAACTATAAATCTCATATCGATTTTAAGAAACGTGTGGGCGAGTTTAAATCCAACGGAGGATTGTCGAGGGTTAACTTTCCTGTGAACCGTTATATTTGTTTTATGGATTTTTTGGATTGGCAAATGGATAAAGAAGAAATTGCTCTCAGAAATACAGTAAGAACTGGTACAGAAGGTATTGATAAATTGCCACTAAAAGATTTGCTTGCTGTTGATTTGCCTGGTTCAGATTTTGTTTCAACACATCCAGCCCAGGATTCGCTACGTTTTAGATCGCAAAGGGCTGTTTTTAATATGAAAGATTATATTCTTACTGCCGAAAATGTAAAATTGATTAGGGTTGCGGATGCAGCAATTGCTCCTAGCGACGGTAAAGTTATAATATATCGCCAAGCTGAAATGCAGCAATTTACCAAATCTACTATATTGGCTGATACTGCAAAAAAATATCATAATATCTACAATGCCAATATAGCTATTTTAGGAAAGATGAATTATTCGGCAAAAGGATTGTACGATTATGTGGATGAAAACAATAAGAAATATCAGATTTATCTCGATAAAATTGGTGTCGACCCATACAAGCGAACATATGGAAACGGACATGTTTCCGATTCATCTGATTTTGCTTTGAGCCCTGCATTTGACTTTACCGGTGATGTTCAGCTAAAAGCGCATAGAGAATTTCTTACTTTTAATGGTGGAGCCCGTATTAATCATGCGTGCGACGATACTTATAGAACTTGGTTAAAGTTTAATGAGGAGATTAATCCGAAACAGATTTTTATACCTGTGGATGGAGAACCTAAAGATATAACAGGTCGCAAATTGGCTAATGCCGTATTGTATTCGAATACCGGACAGATTTATACTGCTTTTGCTGGGCCAAAACGTTTTTATAGCGATACAGCAGTGGTTTCGGCTAATGGATTTATTACTTATGTTAAAGAAAAAAAGGAATATCGAGTAGCATCTAAAACCAAACTGATGAATACTGATACCTTGGGTAATATGCTGGTAATGGATGTAAATGCCTGTGTTACTACTGGCGAGGGAAATATAAATTTGGGTACCAAGATGGGTAGGGTAGAAATGAGCAGTTATGGCAATGTTACCAATAATATGCGTAGCAACGAAGCTACCTTCGATTTGGTGATGCCATTGAATTTCTTTTTCCACCCCGAAGCATTAAAAATGATGGGACAAAGCTTATTTACTAATAATAGCCTAACAGGGATTGAAACTTCTGAAAATGGAAAAATAAAGAGAGCCTTTACCGAAATGTTAGGCGAAAAAGAAGCTGAAAAAGTGGTAAATGAAATTAATATGTACGGAGCTTTACGCAAAGTACCAGATAAGCTGGAGTTTACCATGCTGCTTACCGATGTAAAATTCAGATACGATTCTACTACCAAATCGTTTATTTCGATGGGTGAGATTGGAGTAGGAAATATAGGCAAAACACAGGTTAATAAATATGTGAAAGGAAATATTCAGATTATTAAAAAGCGTAGCGGTGATATTCTGACTATTTATCTGGAACTGGATGAATCAGAATGGTATTTCTTTAATTATAGCAATAATCTGATGCAGGCATTTTCCTCTATGAAAGATTTCAACGACTTTATAACTCAGGAAAAACCTGAAAAACGCCGTTTGGAAGCCGAAGATGGCAAACCGAATTATTCGTATTATATATCAACTGAACGCAAACGCAACGATTTTCTGAAACGTATGGCAGCAGCCGGAGCCACTGGCGAGGAACCATCTACTGAACCAGAAAAAACAGAATAGTTAATGTGTAATTTCTTTTTGAGTTTTTAATGAAAATAGCTTGTTATATAAAAATGTAATTGGCTAAATACAGTTCTTTATTTGAAATACTTATATGAAAATTAAAAGATAGCAATTTAATATTTCAATAAGCTTAAAGTACATTGTTATACTAAGTCTTTTCTTTCTAGGAAATAGATGTTTTTTATTATAATATGTAAAGTGTTGAAAAAAAACTTTTTATTAGTAATAATTGATGATTTGGGATAGTTAAAGTGAATTATTTTTTCATTAAGTACTTTGATATTTAAAAATAAATTGTAATTTCGTAAAATAAAAATTAAAAAAAACTTTTATGCAAATTGAGAAAAATAAAGTCGCTTCTTTAACCTATACTTTAAGATTCGACAATGCTGAAGGCGATATTATTGAAGAAATCGACAATATGGACCCAGAGAGAGTTTTAATCGGACATGAAAATCTTTTTGAGCAATTTGAAGAGAAATTAATGGGATTAAAAGCAGGTGACGAATTTGAATTCATTTTGAGTTCAGAAGAAGCTTATGGCGATTATGATGAAGAAAGAGTAATTGATCTTCCAAAAGAAAACTTTATGGTTGACGGTGCTTTCGACGAAGAAATGGTTTACGAAGGTGCTATTATTCCAATGGAAGATGAAGAAAATGATATTCAGGCAGAAGCTATCGTTTTGGAAATTGACGACGAAAATGTAAAACTTGATTTCAATCATCCGTTAGCTGGCGAAACTTTGCACTTCAAAGGTAATATATTGGAAGTGAGAGATGCTACCGAAGAAGAAATTAATTTCGGTGATGCTATAACTGAATAAATTTTATTCATATATTATAAAAAGAGCTGATGTTTTAAAAATGTCGGCTCTTTTTGTTTTTATACTCCAAAAGCCAGTCTTTATACATCTCAATTATTATTCGTATTTTTGCACTCTAATTTTTTACTTCAATGAAATTCGAAAAATATCCTTTTACATCCCAAATTCAATCAAATTTAGCTGAATTGGGCTGGATGCGTCCTACAGATATTCAATTTAAATCAATACCACATATATTAAAAGGCGAAGATGTTTTGGCAATAGCTCAAACCGGAACTGGTAAAACAGCTGCTTTTGCCATTCCAGTTTTGCAACGCATACAACAATCAAAACCCAAATTTAAATCTATCAGATGCATTGTGATGGTTCCTACACGCGAACTAGCATTGCAGATTTCAAATGTTTTCAACCAATTAGGCAGAGATACCGGAATTAAAACCTTTTGTGTGTTTGGAGGTGTTGAGCAAGATCAACAGATTGCGCAGCTTCAAAGTGGTTTGGATATTCTGATTGCTACTCCCGGCAGAATGTTCGATCTGGTTAATCAGGGTTTTATCAAATTAGATAACATTGAAACATTGGTACTTGATGAAGCAGATCATATGCTCGATTTGGGATTTATCAAAGATATACGAGATTTGATAAAATTTTTGCCACACAAACGTCAAACTTTGTTCTTTTCGGCTACCATAAATGCTGAAATTAAAAAATTGGCTTATTCATTGGTTGATAATCCGATAAGAATTCAAATTTCACCAAAAAATCCAGTTTCAAAAAATGTGGATCATTCGGTTGCTTATGTTGAAATGGATGATAAACGCTATTTTTTAGAACGTTTGGTAAATGAACATCCAGATAGTAAAATACTGGTTTTTGTGCGAACAAAAGTAAGAGCCGAAAGGGTATGTAGTGCAATGAAAAGAGTTGATATTGAATCGGAAACACTACATGGCGATAAAGAACAGAAAGAAAGATTATATACACTTAAAAAATTTAAAGAGGGTAATATCAGACTATTGATTGCTACCGATGTAAGTGCCCGAGGAATTGATATACCAGATGTAGAATTTGTGGTTAATTATGATTTGCCTGAACAGGCTGAAAACTATGTTCATAGGGTAGGAAGAACAGGCAGAGGTAATAAAAGAGGAAGCGCAATTAGTTTTTGTAGTAGCGAAGAAATGGTTTTGCTCGAAGATATTGAAGCTTACACTGGCAGCGAAGTTAATATTCTGAAAATTGAAAAATCAGATTATCAACAAACAATTGATTTTTCTGGTGAAGTTATAAGCGATTGGAAAACGCTGATGAAAAATGCCGAAATTGATTTTAAAAAGGCAGAAGAGAAAAAAGCAAAAAAGAGAAAAAAGAAGTAATTTTCAAATCTAACTTCATCTAAAAAATAATTATTTCTAATTTGGTATGCTATTGATTTTATAGTAAAACCTCTTGTATTTATATGTTTGCTGTTGTTTTATAATAGTTAAATTAATCATTGATAATTTAATAGTCTTTTTATGACTGATGGATTTAAGGTGTAAATAAATTCCTTTATTTGCAAATTTGTATTTAAAGTATTCAAGTTTTGGATAGTATTTTTATAGATAAATTCATTTTTATTTAGGGGTAAAATCATTTTAAATGAGTTGCAAAAAAATTCATATTGTATTATCTTTGCAAAAAATCGGTCTGATGAAAAAACTATTTACCTTATTGTTTTTATCCGTATTGTTATGGAGTTGCAATCAATCTAAAACTATTGAAAACGTTAATACAAAAGATACTTTAAGTGGAAAACTTAATGTATTTCATGCAGGAAGTTTGGCTGTTCCCGTAAAAGAATTGGTAGATTCCTTTAAAGTCATGCATCCCAATGTGGAGATTCTTGCCGAAGCAGCCGGCAGTGTGGAATGTGCCCGAAAAATTACCGAATTGCAAAAGCCTTGCGATATGTTTCTTTCGGCCGATTATAAAGTAATTGATAAATTATTGATTCCAGATTATGCCGATTGGAATATGCCTTTTGCCACCAACGAAATGGTGATTGCATTTAATCCAAAATCGCGCAAAGCTAATGAAATTGATACCGCCAACTGGCTGAAAATTCTGATGTCGAAAGATGTTGTTTACGGACGTTCTGATCCTGATGCCGACCCTTGCGGTTATCGTACTTTGTTATGTCTGCAATTGGCCGAAAAGTATTATAAAGCCAATGCTTTTTATACTTCAATTACCAAAAAAGATAATCAATTTATCCGTCCAAAAGAAGTTGATTTGCTTGCCTTGCTCGAAAGTGGAAATATCGATTATATGTTTATTTATCGCTCGGTTGCCATACAACATGGTTTAAAATACATTAGTTTGCCGGCAGAAATTAATTTGGGTAGCAAGCAATTTGCCGAAAATTATGCCAAAGCAAGTGTTGAGATTAAAGGTAAAAAACCCGGCGAAATCATTACACAAAAAGGCGAACCCATGATTTATGGTTTCTGTATTCCGAAAAATGCTGTTAATAAAGCCGCTGCCCAAGCTTTTGCCGAATATCTGCTGAGCAAAGGTTTGCAAATTATGGAGAAAAACGGACAACCAGCCATTATAAAGCCTGGGATAAATAATTATAATTTATTACCCGAAGCATTAAAACCTTTTGCAGTAAGCAAACCTTAATGATACGAGCCATAAGAAAATATTTAAAAACATAAAGATGATTATTTCAGGAAACCTAAGAGGTTTCAAAAACCTGTTAAGTTTAAAGTTAATCAATTTAATGTAATACAGTTAAAAAACAAAAAGCAAGCAGATGAAACATTCTTTTAAATTGGTGTTATTGGTTTTGAGTGCATTACTCTTAATCTTTATCATAGCCCCCTTATTGGGAATGTTTTTGGCTACATCGGCACCCGAATTGTTTGCTACTGTAAAAGATGCGGATGTAATGCAAAGCATCAGACTTACCCTGTTTACTTCGTTGGGTGCAACTTTGTTTATGTCGGTAGGGGCGATACCACTGGCTTATTTATTGGCACGCAAAGAATTCTTTTTCAAAAAACTGGTATTAGGAATTATTGATTTACCCATTGTGATACCCCATTCGGCAGCAGGAATAGCCATATTGGGATTTTTATCACGCAATTCGGTAATGGGCAAAGCAGCTTCATCTATTGGAATCGACTTTGTGGGAAGTCCATATGGAATTGCGGCAGCCATGGCTTTTGTTAGTATTCCTTTTTTAATTAATGCTGCCCGCGATGGTTTT
>CAZWRD010000105.1:0-11392 GCA_964636105.1 uncultured Bacteroides sp. | reverse complement strand
ACAATATGTTAATTGAAGCCACAAATTTATAAAAATATTTTGCATTGTGTTAGCAAAAATGAAAATATTTTATATGTTTTTTTAATTCATACTTCTCTCTTTTATGCACTCTGCTTATAATCAATTATACAAATAAAAAAAACATAGGATTTTACAATAAATTTCAATTGCAAAATACAGGGTATTTGTTAATATCTATTGCGAAAACCTATGTAAACTATGTGTCTGTTTGGTGAAAATGTAATCTTTTAATTAGAAATTATCTCACTTCGATTTCAGCAGCAGTTTATCGTAAAGCAAAAGAGCGATTCCGGTTAATATGCCTATGCCCGAAAACACCATCCAAATTTGCGATGGATTATAGGTTGTCCATAAATATTGAGTAAGTTCATGGTTTGTCATACCCATTTGTTGTGCTGCCGTATTTATAAAGTCGGTTTGAGTGAAACTGTCGGATATTTCGGGTATTTTTAAGCCACGTGTAGCAATTTCGGTTTTAAGCAGATATATTTTATCCGACATTTTGGTATAAACCTCACCCGAAAGTATTCCGGCAAAAAAGTTGCCACCTGCAAGTGGCAGAAACGAGGTGCCCATATACAAAGCTGTTTTATCTTTTGGAGCAATGCGTCCGATATATTCCGAAATTTTTGGCGAGCTTGCCATTTCGCCGAAAGCAAAAATCATTAACGATAAAAACAAATACATTCCGTTTTGGGTTACAAACCACAATCCTAAGCCCAAGCTAGCAACAAATACACCACTTATCATGGCATTAAGTGGTTTTATTTTCATAATAATAGTTGATACTACCACCTGAAAAACGATAATGTAAAATGCATCGATATTTATCAGCATTTCGGGCGAAATTCCACCGCTTTCGTTTCCTATTTTGGCAGCCAAAGCAGGAGAGAAATCAGCAATTTTGTTGTAAATTATGCTTGTATCTACCCATTGTTCTATAAAAGTGGGTAACGTAAAAAACAATTGCCAGTACATAGTCCAGAAACCAACCACAATAAGCAGAAATATCAGAAATTTAAAATCTTTTACTACCGTAAATATATTTATAAAAATCTTTTTTATCATCAGTCCTAAAGCATCCTCGTTTTTTTCGCGTTCGGGTTCTTTGTAAAACATTAGCAAAATAATATTAATCAAAATAATGCCCGACGACATCATAAAAACATAATTCCAATTGCTTTCGCGAAGTTTTGATGCAAACACCGGACCTACAAAAGCACCTATGTTTACAATCATATAAAAAATGCCAAAGCCAACCGATGAATTATTTTCGTTGGTAGTACGAGCTATGGTAGCCGAAATTACCGGTTTAAATAAAGCAGCACCAATGGCTACAAACAAAAATACCATAAAAACCATCGAAAAGCTTTCAACCTTTCCCATCATATAATAGCCTGATGATAGAATAATATAGGCAATAAGCAAAACTCTTTTATATCCGAATTTGTCGGCAATGGCACCGGTAATTATAGGCAAAAAGTAAAGAATAAAAGTAACAAAACCCATAATTTGTCCTTTTTGTACCTGCGTAAATCCCAAAGCACCTGTTTCTTTCGAGCCCGTGAGGTACAAAGCCAATACAGCAAACATGCCGTAATATGCCCAACGCTCAAAAAGTTCCATTGCATTTGCCATCCAATAGGTGGGCGGATAAGATTTAAAAACTTTTATAATACCCATAAGCTTTATTGTTTTTTTCTGTATGATTTTATGATTAATATAATTAAACCGAGTATAAACGGAATATAAATTAGTGAAAATATATTGTTTTTTTCGTTCTCAAGCTTTTTATTATGTTTTGGTGATGCTATTTTGTTGGGCAATACAAAAGTAGAGTCCAAGCTTCGAATAGAATCGTAAATTGTTTTGTAATCATTATAATAAGTAAGTGCTTGCTCTTTGTTTCCATTAAGATAGTTAGCAATGCACATTTGTTCGTAATTCATAGCAATTTCTGGCATCGATTCAATACTTTTTGCCAATTGAATGCTTTCGTCGAAATAGGAGAGTGCTTTCTGATAATCTTTTTTTCTTATTAAATTAATGCCAATCATATTTAAACAAATTGCAATATTTCTTTGGTCGTCAATTTCTTCAGCAATCTTTAATGCCAAATGGTAAGTTTCAGATTCTTTATCATATAAACACATATTTTGGTATAATATGCCCAAATTCAATAAAGAAATAAGCATTCCCGATTTGTCTTTATTTTCTTCTCTTATTACAATTGAATTAATTATAAAATCGTAAGCAAGTTTGTAATACCCCATATTATTAAGCACTTTGCCAATATTATTAAGTATTTTGCCTTGCATAATTATATTATTAGTTCTAATGGCAATTTCATATGCATCATAATAGATATTGATTGCCTCTGGATAATAATCAAGAATTTCGTATATACCACCAATGTTGTTCATTGCAAACATTGCATGATCGTAATCTTTTCTTTCGTTGTCAATTTTAAGCGAAATCTGAAAACATTCCAATGCTTTAAAAAACAAACTCTGGTAATAATAAAGTAAGCCTTTGTTCACATTAATATAAGAAATGTTTTCTTTGTTTTGGGTTTGATAAGCTAAATACAAAGCTTTGTTATAATGCGAAATGGCTTTGTCAAATTCTCCGGTTTCAGTGTAAAGATAACCCAAATTATTGTTGCAGTCAAATAAGCCGTTGCTATCGTTTAATATTTTGAATATTTCAAGTGATTTAAAATAATTCTTTTCAGCAAGCTCATAGTCGCCATTAAAAAAATGAATGATACCAATATGCTTTAATGAAGTGGCAATTCCATTTTTATAATTAATTTTTGTTGCAATATTCAGTGCATTTTCAGCAATTTTTAATGATGATACTCTGTCGTTAGTTCGCAAAATAGCAGCGTCTTTATTCAGTTGATTAACTGTTTCGATGCTATTTTGCTGTGCTTGCAGTTTAAAACTTAACTGAAGTATATGCAAAAATGCGAATACAAAAACCCATTTCGATATTATAGTTAGTTTCATTTAATTTACAGTTAGATAAGGAGAAATTTTTTCGTAGAAATCGTCGTAAATTAAATTAACTTTTTTCAAATCGTTTACTGATTTAAAGTTCCCGTTTTTAGAACGATAAGTAAATATTGCTTTGGCAATGTAATAATCAAAATAAGGATGTTTTTTTAAGTCTTGTATGCTGGCAGTATTTATATTTATTTTTCTGATATTACCCGTATTAATAGTAAAACCTGCTTTTATCAAATTATAGCGAACGGTATCCATTCCAAAAACTTCGAGTAATTGTTCTTTTTTTACGAATCCCCCTAATAATTCTCTGTATTTTGTTATTCTTCGAGCAAAGGCAGGTCCTATCCCTTTCACTTCCTGCATGTCGTTGGTATCAGCTGTATTGATATCAACAATAAAAATAGGTTTTGCTTTAATTTCGGTTTTTGAAATTGCCGTATTAAGTTTTTCAGGAATCTCAATAAAGTTTTCAAGAATTTGGTACTCCGTTTCGGTGATGCAGTACATTTTCTTAAAATCTTCTTTAGTCTTAAATTTTCCACCTTTTGAAATATAGTTAAGCAAAACTTTTGTTTGTTTTTCGCTAAACCCAAGTTTTTTACATAATTCTGTATTTAAATTGTTTGGATTAAATGGAAATGGATTTAGTTTTTGCTCTGCAAAACTTTTGTCGCTGTTCGAGTAATCAAAGCTTTCGTTCTTTTTAAAAGCAGAAGAAGTGTCGATTGCTGCTTCAAACTTTGCCAATTCACTCTCAGTAAATAAAGTTGATTTAAATACAGACTTATTAAGCAAAGGAAATAAAAAGATATTTGTTAGTATAATTAGTAGGATTAATGAAAATAATATAATAATACCCCTTCTTTCGCCTTTGGAGAAAGTGAAATAATACTTTATGTTATTAATTAATCTTTTCAAAATTCAGAAGAATTATCTTTTAATATCATCGTTTTCCGTAAACGAATCGGGCTCAGATTTTGGTTTAACAAACAATACTTTTACAAAGAAATAAATTGTTGTAAATGTAATAGCTGAAATGGTTATTAACCATAATAATAATGCAGAACTTTTCATTTTTAAAATCTCCCTTGTTTAATACGATTTTTATAAGCAATATGAACCAATACAGAAATGCCAACAAATACACTTAAAAGCAATATTCGCGTTCCGTTTATCAAATACATTTTTATTTGTAAATCATGTTTTATAGCCATATCTGTGGCAGCAGCAATTTGTTCTTTAATGGCCGAATTGGCAATTTGTTTGATAATAGAACTGTTATCGAGTAGCCATCCGTTTCCGTTTATAAAGCTATTGAAAGCAGTAACCCAATCGTTGTTAAGCGGAGTAATTAAAGCTCCTGCAAATACAAATATTAATAAAACAGGCGTAATGTATTTGATAATATATTTATAAATCAACGGTACTTTTATGTCGGCACCTATGTTTATTTCTTTCCAGCCCTTTTTCATGCCAAATACCCAGGCAAATAAAATGGCTTCAAGCATTGCAAAAGTAAACAGAGAAACAGTTCCCGTCCAATAGTCATATTCATCAAAAACGCCCTGATTAAAGAAAATTACCGTAGGAAGTCCCAATATCAAAATAGTAATTCCAAAAGCCAAAGCCGATTTTTTCTGATTCCATTTAAACTCATCCTGCATAAAAGCCATACAAGGTATTCCCATAGCTAATGAAGAAGTTATACCTGCAAAAAACAGCAAGCCAAACCACATAATACCTGAGATAGCTGCTAATGCAGGCCCCCATTGTGCAAACAAATAAGGCAAAGTTTTAAATCCCATTCCCAAGCCGCCTAAACCAGTTAATTCAACTACTCTGTCTATACCCAAATATCCAATTGAAATAGGAATAATAATTGCACCACCCAATACTACTTCAACAAATTCGTTCATCCAACCAGCCGACATGGCATTTAATGCAATGTCATCTTTTCTTTTTAAATAAGATGCATATGCTTGTATAGAGCCCATTCCCAACGATAGAGTGAAAAATATTTGTCCAGCTGCTGCAAACCATACTTTCGGATTGGTTATAGAATCAAAATTTGGAGTCCAAAGGAAATTTAGGCCAACCGTTCCGTCATTTATAGCTCCATCATGTCCGGCTTTTAATGTAATAGCTCTGATAGCTAAAAAAATACCAAATACTATTAAAAGCGGCATTCCTATTTTTGCTACTTTTTCAACTCCTTCATTTAAATCTTTTGATAATATCCAAATATTTAAAGCCAAACATAAAATAAAGAAAATGATAGCTTCAAAAGGGATAATTATTGAGCTATTTAAACCTACATAATCGTTAAAAACTTTTACAACACCATCTTGTGATAAACCATTAAAAGTACCAATGGCAGAATGAACAACATACGACATAGTCCACGATTCAAGATAGCAATAATAAGCAGCAATACCCAAATTGCTAAATATACCGAAAACACCCACATACTTCCAGATTCTCCTTTTATCTATGCTATTCATCATAAATGGGGTAGAATGATTGCCAAATTGACCACCGTATCTTCCTATCGACCACTCAATAAATAATAACGGAATACCCATTAGTAAAAAACATACCAAATAAGGAATAATAAATGCACCCCCACCATTTTGTATTGCTTGAACCGGAAATCGTAAAAAATTACCAAAGCCAACAGCATTTCCTGCCATTGCCAATATCAAACCAACTCTGGTTCCCCATGCTTGTTGTTTTACTGTCATAATTTTTGTTATATTCTGAAATAAATAAATTGTTGAATTAGTTCAACAAAATTGCAAATAAAAAATGAAAGATACAACAGTTTTTTTTATAAATTAATCAAATCTGATTTTATGATAAAAAGCATCAATGATTTGTTGTTAAAACCCAATAATTGTAATTAAAAATATTGCATCAAAGCAAAAACCCATTGAATACTTGCTTCAATGGGTTTTTGTTATTGAATAGATTACATTATTTATGGTAAACAATCAACAATATCTTTAAGATTGCTTTTTGTAAAAAATGGACCAGGCAATACACCTATTTGTTTAACACCCGATTCATAATATATTACACCGGTTTTGGCATTTATAAAGCTTTTGATGTAATAACGATATGTTCCCATATTCCCGTAAGGTGCTGAATAGGTAATAAGTACATCTTCTTCGTTATCTACTTTTTCGGCTATTTGTTCTTCGCTAACCAAAGTAAGTCTGAATTTTTTATTCCTTTTCAGTTCGTTAATATCGGCTTGATTTTTCAACAAAGCCTTATCGAAAAATATATCGAAACTACTTATTTTTTCGCAATTATCATCTGCCTGGTCTTTGGCAAAACGAGTTGCTTTATAATTCTTTATCTGCTGTTTCTCTATGGTTTTTAATAAGTTTGAAAGAATTTTTACAGTTAATTTAAATTGATAGGGTTTTAATTCTGTCATCAAAACAGTTGAATAACTAACTTCTTCTTCAAGTTTTTCGTTATAAGGAGTGTAAACACTTACAATGGCTTTATTCATATTGTTTCTGTTTTTTAAAGCTTTATAGTCTTCAAGGTTTACCATAGCTAAAACCCTGAGTGGAGGTCCGTCAACTTGCTTTCCCTTATAATCCGAATAATGAGTTTCTTCATAAAATACTCCTAAAACCAAACGATTTTCAAGATTAGCTTTGGTCATATTCAGGATTTCCTTTTCGGTTTTAAATTCAATTTTTGTATTGAATGCCCAGTTTTCGGTAAACCATGTGTTAACTGCTTCTGATTGCGATTCAACAATTAACGTCATTCTTTTAAAATCGGGAATTTCTTCCGGTTTTAATTCGCAGTGCTGCGATTGAACAGTTTTGCCAAATAGAATTGCTATAAAGACAAAACTTAAAATTTTAAGCGATTTTTTCATAAAACTATGTTTTTAATTATAATTATCAGCAAATATATAAAGGTTTTTCAAAATGGCAATGTGATTAAGAAAAAATACTATCAATATTGGTATTGATTCTATGATTTATTTAAAATTTACTAATGAGGGGTTCTGAAAATTAGATTTTTCGTGGCGAAAGAGACTTTAAAACCGCAATTAACTAATGTAAATGAGAACTTAGCAAAGCGATATCATAAACACATTTTAAAATAATTGAACTTGTGAATTGCTTTAAAATGAAAGTTCAATGATGAAAAAGCAAATTTTAGAAGTCCCGTAATGCTTTTAAGAAAAACAGAAATAGTTTAACCGATTTCATTTTCTGTGTTTTCTGAAAACCTTTTGGGTAAAGGAATTTTTTTTGTTGTTTTTGAAGCTTCCTCTGTTTCTTCCTCTGTATCTGATTTGGTTTCAGAAATATCAGTAACTTTAAATTTAGGAATAGTGCATCCCGTTAATTGTTCAATTTTTTTAAGTTTATACAACTCTTTTTTAGACACTAATGTAACTGCTTCGCCTGTAGTATTTACTCTGGCTGTTCTTCCAACTCGGTGTACATAATCTTCTGCATCATGTGGAACTTCGAAGTTGATTACCATATTTATTTCTTTTACATCAATGCCTCGGCTCATTACATCGGTAGCTACTAAAATTCGAGTTTTTTTCGATCGAAAATCTCTTAAAACTTCCTCTCTTTTATCTTGTTCTAAATTGGAAGAAATTCCTTGTGAAGGAAATCCGTGTTTTTTTAATGCACTTACAATTTCATTAATTTTGCTTTTGGTTGAAGTGAAAATCAAAATGCTATCATAATCTTTTCTGGTTTGAAGTAATTGTTTGATAAGTTTTACTTTTTGATCTTCTTCCAACAAAAATGCTTTTTGATCGACACCCGCTGCTGGTTTTGAGATAGAAAGTGTTATTTCGGTTGGATTATGAAGTATTTTTTTTGCTAATCGCCTGATGCTTTCTGGCATAGTAGCACTAAACATTAAGGTTTGGTGTTGTTTGGGTAGTTTAGATATTATTGATAAGATATCATCTACAAAACCCATGTCAAGCATTTTGTCGGCTTCGTCCAAAACCAAATGTTTAATGTTTTTAAAATCAACAAAGCCCATATTCATATGCGATAGCAGTTTGCCGGGAGTAGCCACTATAATATCTGTTCCGTTTTTAAGCGCTTCTTTTTGCGATTCCCAATCTTTGCCATCGCCACCACCATAAACTGCAATAGAGCCAGCCGAAACAAAATAGGAAAATCCATGTATTTGTTGATCTATTTGCATGGCTAGTTCGCGAGTTGGAACAATGATAATGGTATCGATACTTGAGTCTTCTTTGCCTATTAGTTTATTGAGAATTGGTAAAACAAATGCAGCTGTTTTTCCGGTGCCAGTTTGTGCACATGCAATTATATCTTTGTTTTCAAGAATTAAAGGTATTACTTTTTCTTGTATAGGTGTGGCTTCATCGAAACCAAGGTATGAAATACCTTCTAATAATTTACTGTCAAGATTGAGTTCTGTAAAATTCATATGTTTGCAAAGTTAAGTAATTTTATTTTAATGTTTTATTTGGATGAAAGTTTAATGTTGAGATTTTTTGTGTTTTTATATATATTACAAAAAAGCCGACAATTAAAAACTGTCGGCTTTTTATTTGAAATCAATATATTATATCAACTTGATTTGCTAATTAGTTGATTTCTGAATTACTTTTTCAATAAAATATTTAAACTTACATTAAAATCGTCGTAGATAGTTTTGTCGCCTAAATTGTCGAAAAATGATCCAGAACCATATCTTAAGTTAAATTTTGTTCTGTCGATGGTTAAGTCTGCAAAAATTCTTTTCCCTTCTGGTGTGTCGGTTATTACGGCTTTAATTGTCATAGGTAAAGTAGTTCCTTTTATTGTAATTTTACCATTTACAAAAGTAGTTCCTTTCTGAATTTTAACCGCTTTATCCATTACAAAGCTTGCTTTTGGGAATTTATCAACTCCAAAAAAATCATCTGATTTTAAGTGTCCATCCAATTTAGCTCTGTAACCTTCGTCAGACATATCGGTGCTTTTTAGCGAATTCATATCAATTTGAAAGTCAGCTTTTGTAAGCATATCTTTGTTGATAGTAATTTCGCCACTAGCCAAATTGATAGTACCTGTATGTTCTCCTGTTACTTTTTTACCTAACCAGGTAATTTTAGAACCAGCAACATCTGCTTTATAAATAGTTTGTGCATTTACAAAAATAGTTGCAAAAAATATAATTGCTGTCGTTATAAAAATGTTCTTTTTCATCTGTTTATTTTATTTATTTATTTATTTATTTATTTATTTATTTATTTATACTTGATGAACCCGCCATATAAACATTCTCCAATATGTGAATATTTTCTTATGGCTTGTTTCATTTCTTTAAATTTATTAAGATATTTATTAATTATTTATTGATGCAAAATTACATCGAATTGAAGTTGTGGTAAATGGAAAAATTAAGGTATATATGGTAAAAATCATAGAAGTTTTTAATTATTTTTCTAACATAGGAACTTCCATTAGTAATATCTCTGCATTTTTAACCGCATTTATATTTACTGTTTCGGTTTCCCAAATTCCAAATCCATCCCTTTTATACAAAGTTTGTCCATCAACTTCAATTTCTCCTTCCAAAACAAAAATATATAATCCGTTTTCGGACTTCTTGAAATGATACGTTTCTGATTTTCCAGCTACAAACTTACCCATATGAAACCATGCATCCTGATATATCCATACACCTTGGTCGTTTGAATTGGGTGAGAGTATTTGGTAAAAACTGTTTTCTTTTTCAAGATTTTTTAATGATATCTGATCGTAGCGTGGTTTTACATTTTTTTTGTTTGGGAAAATCCATATTTGCAGGAAGTTTGATTCTATTTCAGTATTGTTGAATTCGCTATGAAAAACTCCTGTTCCGGCACTCATAACCTGAATATCACCTGCTTTGATTATGGTTGTATTTTCCATATTGTCGGAGTGTTTAAGTTCGCCTGATAATGGAATCGAAATGATTTCCATATTATCATGAGGATGCATTCCAAAACCTTCTTTTCCTGAAATAATATCATCATTTAATACTCGTAAAGCCCCGAAATTAATTCGTTCGGGATTGTAATAGTTTGCAAAGCTAAAACTGTGTTTGCTGTGCAGCCAACCATGATTTGCATCGCCACGGCTTTCGGCTTTATGTAGAATTGATTTTTTCATCTGAATATTTATTTATTATTTGCAAAATTAGTTTAGTTAGGGTTTTGGGTAAATGGATAAATTACGGTTAGAATAGTAGAATTAAAGGAAATATAATTATAACTGAATAACTGAATAACCCAATAACTGAGTAACCCAATAACCCAATAACCCAATAACTCAATAACCGTTAACATCCAATGCTTTTTTAAATTCTTGTAAGGTTTGCCCCGATTGGCTTTTGAAAAATTTGCTGAAATGTGAAGGGTCTTCAAAGCCCATTTCATAACCAATTTCCTTGCTGCTTTTGTTGGTAAATACAATCATTCTTTTGGCTTCTACTACAATGCGGTTTTGGATAAATTCTTTTGCCGAAACATTTATTGCTGTTTTTATAACTTCGTTTAAGTAGTTGGGTGTTACATTCAACGCATCAGCATATTTCTTAACCTGATGCCATTTGGTAAAGTTTTTTTCAACAATTTCTTTAAATTTTTTAACCAAGGTTTTGCCAACTTCTACCGATTGGGTATTGGTATTTTTTGTGAGTGAGCAATGTCCGTTGCATTCTATCAGAAATAGTTTTAAATAGGCACCTATTATATCCATCGACAAGTCAGCATTTGAGTTGAATGCCTCTAACATTTGATCGGCAAATATTTTTAATTTCTCCCTCATTTTTAAATTAATAGGAAGTGCTGCTGATTCGTCTCTTAATTGAAAAAGTTTGAGATTAGAAATAAAATCTGACCGAATGCTGTTTCTTTCGAGAAACTCGGGTGAAAAAAGGATTACATATCCGGTGGGATTTGGATTGCTGATTATTTGATGTACTTGCGAGGGATTTACAAAAAAAATCTGATGGGGTTTTATGGGGTATTCTTTAAAATCAATAATATGCTTGCCGGTAGCTGTAAACGACCATATAACTGTATAATAATTATGCCGATGCGGATTGTCTGCAATTCCACCCAATTGTTTGTCAACTTCCTCCATGGTTTTTATAACAAAAGGTACTGGAACCTGATTGTATAATAAGTCGAGGTGATAAATCCGGTCTTTATCTATCATTTTATTGTAAATTTGATTTATTTATTAAAGCATTTTTTTTGTAAATTGTTCATTCAAATATAAATACTTATGAATATAAATTTATATTAAAAAACGAAATAAAACTAAAACTTAAGGTTTTTTTTATTTTTATTAATT
>CAZWRD010000104.1:0-11392 GCA_964636105.1 uncultured Bacteroides sp. | reverse complement strand
TCCCATAAAATTTACCTTATCAAACTAGTTTCTCTTTTTATTATTCAGAAAAAAGTCTCGCTAAAACGAGACTTTTTCTTTTATAAAAACAATTGCTTCTTCCATATCTTCAGTAAATATATAGCATTCGCTTTCTGAACAAACAGAAATCATTGTTTTGCTTTCCACAAATTTTCCTTTAAAAAAAGGTAAATTTGATTCTATTTCAGAAAACAAAATCAAAACATTTTGAAATCCCTCACTATAAAGCCGCTTTTTTAAGATTCGAGCTCCTTTGCCAGTAAAACTTACAATTGTAATACCTAACTCCATTTCCATCATCAATTTAAGCCAATATGCAAACGAAGTAGGATGATTTTCAGAAAGTAACTTAATAGCAGAAATTTCTCTTTTGCAAATGTTTTTATATTCGGCATCTTCTAAAATTATGGATAAATAATACATCGCCCTGAATATTACAGCGTTTGATGAAGGAATTACATTGTCATAAATTTCTTTACTTCTAATTACCAATGTATTTTCAAAATCAGATGTATAATAAAACAAAGCGGAGTCTTTATCATAAAAATGTGCCAAACAGAAATCGGTTAATTGTTTTGCTTTGAATATATATTCTTCATTAGCTGTATGTTGATATAAAGAAACTAAATTCTGTATCAAAAAAGCATAATCGTCAAGCATAGCATTAACTCTTGTCCCTGACAAATCAATTAGTCGCAATAGTTTTTCGTTCAAAAAATAAGTTTCTAATATCAAATCCAAATTGTATTTAGCCTTTAGCAAATATTGCTCATCATCAAAAGCGAGGTATGCATTTATATAAGAATCTATCATTAAAGCATTCCATGATAAAATTATTTTTGTATCGGTTTGTGGCTTAATGCGTTTATTTCTTATTGAAAGAAGTTTAATGCGTGATTCTTCAAGTTTCTGTTTAATAATATTTTCAGATTTTTCTGTATTGCTAAAAACTAATTTAGAGTTTTGGTTTAAAAACAATATATTTTTACCACTTTCCCAGTTTCCACTCTTTGTAACATTATAATAATTACAAAATAAGGCAGCATCGTCTTTTAAAATATTTTCAATCTCCGTTTTCTCCCAAACATAAAACTTTCCTTCCTCATTTTCCGAATCAGCATCTAAAGCACAATAAAACAATCCGTTATCTGCCTTTAATTCTTTATCAACAAAATCAATTATCATTTCAGATATAATTTTATATAAAGGATTTTTAAATCTTATGTAAGCATTTGCATAAAGCGAAATCAATTGAGCATTGTCGTAAAGCATTTTCTCAAAATGTGGTATATTCCATTTGTTGTCAGTAGCATATCTTGAAAATCCACCTCCCAATTGGTCAAAAATACCACCTTCTGCCATACTTTTTAAAGTAAGTATCAAATGGTTTTCTAATTCTTTATTACCCGTTTTGCCATAATAATATAGCAAATATTGATAAACTACTGGCATTGGGAACTTAGGAGCATTTATTGTTCCACCAAAAACATTATCTAACTGATAACTAATTGTTTCAAAAACAGAATCAAAATCAATTTTAAATTTCTCAGCGGAATTACTATTTACAAAACTCTGACTGCCAATTATTCCCTTTTTAATCATTTCTGCTTGTTCTTTTAACTTTTGAGGTGTTTTTTCTTTAATATAAACTATCTGATTTAAAACATCTAACCAATTTTCTTTCGGAAAATAAGTAGCTCCCCAAAAAGGACTTCCATCTGACAAAGCAAAACAATTTAGAGGCCAGCCTCCTTGTCCCTTAATTATCTGAACAGCTTCCATATACAATTGATCAACATCAGGACGTTCTTCCCTGTCAACTTTTATACAAATAAAATGCTCGTTCATTAAATTAGCAACTTCTAAATCAGTAAATGATTCATTTTCCATAACATGACACCAATGACAAGCTGAATAACCAATGCTTATCAATAGAATTTTGTTTTGTTCGGCAGCAAATTTCAACACTTCATTACTCCAAGCTTTCCAGTTTACTGGATTATGTGCATGCTGAAGAAGATATGGACTTGTCTCATTAATTAAATCGTTAGTATATAGCGGATTATTGTTTGTTTGCATTTGATTATTTTTTAGTATTTTTACACTATAATTATTTAGCTTTTATTGTTGGAGTTAAACAATCTTTTCAATAAAAAGATTTTATTTTAATCGATAATTCAAATAGAAGTAATTTGCAAAATTTTAAACAAATATGTTGCTTTTAAATATCAGATTATTGCTTTTAGTTCTAATATTAATCAGTATTATGCTGATTATATTGCTTTTATATGCATTTTTTTCAAAAAAGAAAAATTCATTTACTTCTCTTTTAATTAAAAACAAATACATTACCAGAGAATATCGAAAAAAAATTATCGAAAACGAAAAAAGACTTTCTGAAGCACAGCGGATTGCTAAAATTGCTTCAATGGAAAAAGATTATTTAAAAAACACTACCATTTTCAGCGAATATATGTGGGAACTATTTGAAGTTGATAAAGATAACAGAAACAATCAATCTGCATATTTCACAAATTTTGAATTTATTCATCCCGAAGATAGAAATAAATATATTTTGGAAATTGATAAAATAAAAACTTATAAATATACTGATTATCAAATAAATTACAGAGTAATTACTGTAAAAGGAAATATTAAATATGTAGCATCAAGAGGAATTGTTGAATATAATGCCGAAAAAACAGATATTATAAAAATTTTAATAACCATTCAGGATATTAGCAGTTTAAAAGCTGCTGAACGTGCAGTTTATCTTTCTGAACAAAAATTTACAGATGCATTTAACCTGAGTCCAATAATAATGGCAATTACTACTCTTGAAAATGAAGTTTTTATAGATGTTAATGAACAATTTCTTACCATTTTTAATCTTAAAAAAAATCAAATTATTGGCAAATCTGCCTTAGACCTCAATCTTTATGCAGATTTGGATAAGCGATACAAAATGTTTAAAGTTATTGAAGAACAAGGCTATGTAAAAAACTTTGAACAAAAGATTAAACTTTTAAATTCTGAAGAAGTAAAAATATTTTCGTTTAATGGTTCAATAATTGAAATATCAGGCAAAAAGCACTTTTTAGCTATAGTAAATGATATAACAGATATAAAAAATGCAGAAAAATCGCTTCAGGAACATAAAAATAACCTACAACACATCTTTGACTACTCTCCTATTTCACTAATAATCACAGGTGTAATAGATGGACTCATTATAAAGCACAATATTTTTGCTGATAATTTGCTAAAAATAAACAAGACTAATGTTAATATAAAAGAAATATTTACGAGAGATGATTTCTTTAAATTTAAAGAGGCAATTCAATCGCATGAAAAACTTTCAGATTATGAAATGCAATTTATTGATTTTGAAAACAATGTAAAATGGGGGTTATTTTCTGTTGACACTATTGATTTTTATACTGAAACTGCGTATCTTATTAGTATTGTAGATATTACTTATCGTAAAAAAATTGAAGAAGACATCCAGCTTTCTGAAATGAAGTTCTCTAAAGCTTTTAACAATAGTCCAGAAATTATGACTATAGTTGATGTAGATAATCAAAAATATGTAGATGTAAATAAAGCTTTTGAAGAAATTATTGGAGTAAAAAAACAAGATGCTATAAATAAAAGCTACGATGAAATACCTATAATTGAAAGTCATAACGATCAGATTATGATTTCAAAATTAATCAGACAAAATAATAGAGTTATTAATTATCAAACTATTTATTTAAAGAAAAACAGTGAAAAGGCCTATTGTTATTACTCCGCAGAACAATTTACAATAAAGAACAAAAATTATGTATTAAGTATAATCTCTGATATAACTAATTTGATAACCACTGATCAGGCACTTAAATTAAGCGAGGAAAAATATCGTTTAATTGTAGAAAACACTACTGATGGTGTTTATATTTATCGCGATACAAAATTTGTTTTTTTCAATAAACGTTTGCAAACAGGATTGGGTTATTCTTATGAAGAGTTTAACAACATGAATATTTGGGAATTAATACATGAAGATGATAGGGATTATGTAATAAAAATTGCAAAGAAAAGAAATAAGAAAAATGATATTAGATCAATATATGAAGCCAGAGTAGTATGTAAAAACGGGGAAATAAAAATTTGCGAATTTACTACAAAAGAAATAATTTTTAATGATTTGCCTGCAATTTTAGGCATTGTTCATGACATAACAGAACTACGAAACGCAGAAAAAGAGCTAATAGATTTTAATAAATATTTGGAATCGAAAGTTACTGAAGAATTTATTAAAAGAGAACAACAAGAGCATGCGCTTATTCAAAAATCTAAACTTGAGTTTTTGGGCGAAATGGCTGCTGGTATGTCGCATGAAATTAACCAACCCCTTACTGGTATTTCTATGGGTTTGGAAAATATTCTGAATAAAATAAAGACAAATCATATTGAAAAAGAATATATTGCATTAAAAATTGAAAATATTTTTCATTACATCAATCGTATTCAGCATATTATTGAGCATGTTAGAACTTTTTCGAGAGACCAACAATATGCTGTTTTCGAAAAATTTAGTGTAAACGACACTATTAATAATACGCTTTTGCTTATAGAGAAGCCTTATTCAGCAAATAAAATTGTAATCAAAGTAGATTTTAATCAGTCTGAATATTTTATAAAAGGTAATAAATACAGATTGGAACAAGTTATTTTAAACCTGCTTTCGAATGCAAAAGACGCATTAGAAGAAAAAGCAAAAATATTGAACAAGCTTTTTGAAAAATGCATTGAAATTTCGGTTTGGGAACATGATAATTTTATATTTATTACAATAAAAGATAATGGTATTGGTATAGAAAACAATAATATTGATAATATATTTGAGCCTTTTTATACTTCAAAAGATGCCAACAAAGGAACTGGTTTAGGTTTATCTATCGTTTATGGTATTGTTAAAGAATTTCAAGGCGAAATTACAACGGAAAGTAAAATAAATGAATATACATTGATGAAAATGGCTTTCCCTAAATTTATCAGAAAAACAGATTAATTATCCATTATTTGGGAATTCAATCTTTTTTTGATTTTATTTATCGGAAACCAAGCTGCAATAAATCCAATAACGGTTACGATTAGTGCTACTTTCAGAAAATCTGACATTTGAATAACTACAGGATAAGCATCGATAATAAAAGTGCCGCTACCTTGAAGTCGGATAATACCGAATTGCTGTTGAATAAAACTGATTAAGCCACCTAATACCAAACCTAAAAAAGCTCCTGCAAGCGAAATCAACAAGCCTTCGGCCAAAAATATCTGCTGTATCAGATTTTCGGAAGCTCCTAAACTTCTTAATATTACGATGTCTTTCTTTTTTTCGAGGATTAGCATTGAAATGGAGCCTATCAGATTAAAAGCGGCAATAAGAATAATAAAAGAAAGAATTAAGAAAATGGCAAATTTCTCTGATTTTATTATTTTATACAAGATTTCTTGTTGCTCGTATCTGTTTTTTATCTGATAGTTATCACCAATAAACTGCTTAATCTGTTTTTGAATTTTATCAGAATTTTTTGAATTAGAAATGGCAATTTCAATAGCAGTAACTTCGTTTTTGTAATCAAGCAATTTTTTTGCGAGTCGTAAAGGAATTATTGCATATTTGGTGTCAAATTCTTCTTGTATAGAAAATGCACCCGATGCAAAAACCTGTTCAGAATTAAAAGCTTCTGTTGGATCGAGTGTTACGGTATTGTCGCGTTTGGGTATATAAACCGAAATAGGCGATTTGAAATCGTTAATTCCCATTTCCATTTTGTCGTAAATCCCATAGCCTATTACCATAAAATTGGCATCATGCATTTGCAAAAGATATTTGCCTTCAACAACTTTCGATTTGATATTGGTTACTTTGGTAAAATTTTGATCAACTCCTTTTATGGTAACAATCTGCTGTTTGTTTTTATAACGTAAAAGGGCATTTTCTTCAATAATTGCCGAATAATTGGCTACACCCTTTATTGCTACAATTTTATCAATAGGGAATGTTGATAAATCGATGGTTTTTCCTTTAATGGCTTCAATTCTGAAATCGGGATTGAAACTATTGTACATTTTAGTAATAATACTTTCGAAACCATTCATTACCGAGAGCACTATTACCATCGACATAGTGCCAATAATTAAGCCCGAAACCGAAATAGCCGACAAGATATTTATCAGATTATGCGATTTGCGGGCAAATAAATATCGCCATGCTATGTAAAATGGGAACTTCAAATAAGTTGGGTTTATTTAAGCAGTTTGTCGATGTTTTCGATATAATCTAATGAATCGTCAAGAAAGAATTCTAGACTGGGAACGATGCGGAGTTGTTTGCCAACTTTTTGCGCAAGTTCGTGACGGATTTCTGTTTTGTGTGTGTTGATTAATGGCATGATGGTTTCCGATTTTTCTTTAGGCGAAAAAATGCTTAAGAAAACCTTTGCAACAGATAAATCAGGGCTTATCCTTACAATGGTAACCGTTATCATGGCATTATTGAAATACTTGCGAGTATATAGCTGAAATATTTCGCTCAAATCTTTTTGTATCAGCCTGCAAATTTTATTTTGACGTGTTGTTTCCATAGTTTACAAAATTACAGTTTTTTTTATTATGTAACGATAATGTATCTAAATTAAGTCTGAAATCATACTTTAAGTACAGTCTGAAAAAAGAGTTTCCCAGCAAACAACTAAATCATAAACTGTTGAATATAAACATAACAAGTTTCAAAAACCTGTTAGGTTTTGTTATTTAAGAATAAACTCAAACTCTTGAAGCAATAAAACATTGTTTTACTTTTAAAGTTTTCTTTTGTTGAGTTTAAATAAATGTTTATTCTTAAATAATGCTTAAAAACACCCTGATTTTCAATTTCTTTTAATACATTTGTCAACTTTTTATAACAAAATAAAATTTATATAATGTATAGAAAATCAATAAATAATGCTTTTATGGGAATAATATTAGCTACAATGATTGCAGGCTGTGGTCCTAAAAAAGATGATGGTTCGAAAACTGAACCTGCAATTGATATCGCCAATATGGACACAACTGTTCGTCCGGGTGATGATTTTTACCAATATGCCAATGGAAGCTGGATGAAAAACAATCCGATTCCTGGAGACTATAGCCGCTGGGGTGCTTTCGAAACCTTGATGGAGGAAAACTATAAACAATTGCAATCTATAATGGACGAAGCATCTACTTCAAAAGATGCCAAACCAGGTAGTGTTAAACAAAAAATCGGCGATTTCTTTGCTTGCGGTATGGATACTGTAAAAATTGAAAAAGATGGTATTAAAGCTATTCAGACCGAATTGGATAAAATTGCTGCTATTCAAAATGTGGTAGATGTTCAGAAACATATTGCTTATATGCAATCATCTGGTATCTCTACATTGTATTATTTCTATCCGGGACAGGACGAAAAAAACAGCAATGCGATTATAGCTAATTTCTACCAGGGTGGTTTAGGCTTACCAGATAGAGATTATTATTTGTCGGACGACGAACGCTCAAAAGATATTCGTGCAAAATATGTGATTCATATTGGCAAAATGTTTGAATTGGCAGGTGAAAATGCTGATAATGCATCAAAAATTGCTGCTCAGATTATGCAAATGGAAACACAGTTGGCAAAAGTTTCATCAACCCGTTTGGAATTGCGCGATCCTATCAAAAATTACAACAAAATGAATCTGGATGGATTGAAAAAAATGGTTCAGAAATACGATTGGGATAATTATTTCAAAACTTTGGGCTTAACCAAAACCGACGAAATTAATGTTTGTCAGCCTAAATTTATGAAAGAAATGGCTGCTATGACTAACAGTATTGCCGTTGAACAATGGAAAACTTATTTCAAATGGCATACTTTACACACGGCTGCTGCTTATTTATCTGATGGCTTTGTAAAAGAAAATTTCAACTTTTATGCTACTACTTTAAGAGGTGTAAAAGAAATGAAACCACGATGGAAAAGAGTTTTGTCTGAAACATCTGATTGTTTGGGCGAGGCTGTAGGCCAACTTTATGTTGAAAAATATTTTCCACCTGAAGCTAAAAAACGCATGACCGTATTGGTTGGCAATTTGAAAGAAGCTTTAAAAGACCGTATCCTGAATTTGAAATGGATGAACGATGTTACCAAAAAAGAAGCAGTTGCAAAACTTGAAAAAATTAGTGTAAAAGTGGGTTATCCTGACAAATGGATTGATTATACCAGCTTAACCATTGCCAAAAATTCGTATTTCGAAAACGTAATTAATGCAAGCCGCTTTGGTTTTGCCCGCGAAATGGCAAAGATTGGCAAACCGGTTGATCGTACCGAATGGGGAATGACTCCACAAACCATTAATGCTTATTACAGCCCTAATATGAACGAAATCGTTTTCCCTGCCGGTATTTTGCAACCTCCATTCTTCTTTATGAATGCTGATGATGCTGTTAATTACGGTGCTATCGGAGCAATTATCGGACACGAAATGACTCACGGTTTTGATGATCAGGGTCGCCAGTACGACAAAGAAGGAAACTTACGCGACTGGTGGACTAAGGAAGATGCGGTTAATTTCGGAAACCAAACCAAGGTATTGGTTGACCAATATAATGCTTTCCCGATATTAGATTCGTTGCATGTTGATGGCGATCTTACTTTGGGCGAAAATATTGCTGATATAGGTGGTGTAACGGTTTCGTTGGCTGCTTTGCACAAATCGCTGAACGGAAAAGAAGGCGACAAGATTGACGGATTTACTCCGGTTCAACGTTTCTTCCTTTCGTATGCACAAGTTTGGAGAGGCAACATAAGAGCCGAAGAACTGATGAGCCGTCTGAAAGAAGATGTACACTCGCCTGCAGTGGCACGTGTTAACGGTATTGTTTACAATATTCCCGAATTCTACAAGGCTTTCGATATAAAAGAAACCGACAAACGTTTCAAAAAAGAAGCCGACAGAGCGGTTATCTGGTAAGAAATAAGGCTATTAAAAAGCAACGCCCGGAATCCTTTGCGATTTCGGGCGTTGTTTTTTTTAAGGATGAATAAAAAAAAGGATTTATGAATAGCTGATTGTAAAAGATAAATTATAAATTTGTAAAGTATTTTAAAACAAAAAAATATGCCTAAATCTGCTCAATTTAAGACTCTTATTATTTTTTTTATTATTATGATATATGGGTTTGCGAATGCTCAATATCCGTTTGAAAAATATCCTGCTATTAAATACAAAAAGAAAACCAATTGGGTAGAGTATAACAAAGAAGATACAGAAGGGAAAACACATCGCACAATTACAATACCTCGTTTTTATAAAGATAATGAATCATTAACTTTTCAAATTACAAGCTTTGTAAAAAAAGAGAATTCACTAATCAGAATTTATAAGAAAAATAAGCATCTACAAACAATTTTTGAACCATTTAATTTCAGATATCTAATTGACACTTTATATATTTCTGATATAAATGGAGACTCATTGACTGATGTAAAAATTTGTTGTTGGTATGGTGGTTGTGGTATAGCCAGTTTGAATGAAAGAGTAGTTTATTTGTTTCAGCAGCCCGATAATACATTTAAAAAAGTATCCTATATCGATATGTCGCCTTGCGAAAGATTGGAAAGAGATATGGATGGTGATGGCAATTATGAAATTATTACGATGGATTTGATTTATCATAACAGTCATAGTTACTGGTGTTTTAATCTTTTTAATTTTAAAGATAATCAATTTATAAATGTAAATAATAAAGCAGACTATCCTATTATGATTCAATATTTATTTCGTGAAAACTATAAAATAACCAACAAAATAAGCAAAGAAAAAGTGAAAACTTTTGCGATTGAACTACCTGAAAATTTTGATATAAGATAGGATTTCAATAAAGAAGGTATTCTCCAAAAAATATTTTCAAAACCCCCTTGCATGTTTTAAAATATTCGTTAATTTTGAAGCCTAATATTGGTTATTAAAAATTTCATCAGTTTTTATTATGATTACTGAACCCAAAAAATATCAAACAATGAGTCCGACTACTCAGAACAAGCCAAATGCATTTATTTGGTTCAAGACGAGTACTCAGAACAAACCAAAACAGTCATTTTGGGACGAGCCGAGCACTCAGAACGAGCCCCACAACCTCAGGCACTCATTCCGAGCACTCAGAATGAGCCCCGCAACTTCAGTTGGTTCAATCCGAGCAATAATCGTGTTTAAACCAAACACAAATCAAATAATATCAAACACTTACAATCTAAGTACTACGACCTTATTATCAAATAAGTATAATTCAAACAATTATTATTCACATTTTAAATTCTCTAACACGTATGGAAATTCAAAATTTTAGCCTTACAGGCTTAACCAACGAAGAACATTACAAATTTATGTTCGATGCTAATTCATTAATTATTGCAGCTGGAGCAAGCTCCTTATCAATAGTTAATGAGTATGATGTTTTTAAAAAAACCTTCCTCAACGAGGACGAAGCACTGGGATTTGTTCGCAAAAGCAGCATAACCGACAATATTAATGCTGCCGACCTTAACCGTGATACCACTTTGAAAGGTTTTAAAAAAGGAATCGAAAGCTGTTTAAGCCATTTTAAACCCGCAAACCGCGAAGCTGCTAAACGCTTGCTGGTTTTCTTAAACACTTTTGGCAATGTAGCAGCCAAATCTTTTCAGGAAGAATCGGCAGCCATCATCAAAATAGTAAGCGAACTTAAAGCAACCCATGCCGCCGATATTAATTTGCTGGGTTTGATGGAATGGGTTGACGAACTGGAAGCCAACAACAATGCTTTTAATCAACTAATGACCAATCGTTTCGACGAGTCAGACGACAAAACCCGCCTTCGTATGAAAAGCGTACGCAAAGAAATTGATAAAGCCTATAAAGCCATCGTCAAACGCATTAATGCACTTATTATCGTAAACGGCGAAGCCGACTATACCGATTTTGTAAACAAACTCAATCTGCGTATAGATTATTACGCTAAAGCAAAACCCGGCAACAAACCTGATGGTAATCAGGATGCAAAGCAGTAAAAAAAATATAGCTTCTTTCAAGATAGCAAACCTGACAGGTTTTAAAAAACCTGTCAGGTTTAAAATAATCAAAAACCCACAGCATGAGAAAACCAAAAACACTAATACTGATAATAATTACATCAATGCTGCTGCCTCTTGCCGGCGTTTCGCAAATTTTCACTATTGGGCCAACAATAAGCTGGAATTTCGGCAACAAAGAATGTAAAGTTACCGGAGGTTTAGAATTTGGAATTATAGGAATACCTATCGAATACAACGAATACAGTG
>CAZWRD010000103.1:0-11429 GCA_964636105.1 uncultured Bacteroides sp. | reverse complement strand
CAATAACGATATTGCTGACATTGTGTTTATTAAGTTCTTCGCGGGCAGCCAAGCCAGCTGGACCTGCCCCAATGATAACAACTTGTGTTTTATAAACTTTTACAGCTTTATCTTTTTTGTATTCAACAGTTTCTGGCGAATAATTTTTTGGAACTTCTCTAACTTCTTTTATACCATCCACTTTAGTGATACAAATACGTTTAATTTGCCCATCAACCAGCATTTCGCAGGCACCACATTTTCCAATACCGCATTCCAGACTGCGTTCGCGATTGTGCAAACTATGGCTATGAACTGGATGTCCGGCTTGATGTAAAGCTGCTGCTATGGTAAATCCTTGTTCACCTTCAATGTTTTTCCCTTCAAAAGTAAAATTAACTTTATCTCGTTCAGGAATGGGAAGTATAGGGTGTTTATCTATCTTGAACATAATATTATTAAAATTGTATAGTGTTTAAATTGAATTTGATTAGTTAGCAAAATTACATCTTTTTTAAAAATGGCTAAGCTTAGTTTAAAGATATTTTTTGTTAAAGAAGGGTTATAAGTTCCTTTAATAAAACTAAAAAATATTTGGTTAAAAAACAAATCATTAATGAGAAATCACTTAATGAATTGTTTTAGTATAAGATACACTTTATCACATCTCAAAATTTTGATTTTCAATCTCTGCCAAAGTGTCAAGTAACTCATTCAAATTGTTGCTGGTTACCAATTTAATACGATAAGGTTTAAAATCTTTTATCCCTTTAAAATATCCTCCATAATGTTTTCGCATTTCGGCAATACCACGTTTTTCGCTTTTCCATTCAATTGAACCTAATAAATGTTCGCGGCAAACAGCTGCACGTTCTTTTATATTTGGTATTTCAAGTATTTCTCCATTTTCAAAAAAATGTTTTACTTCTTTAAAAATCCATGGATTTCCGATTGTAGCTCTGCCAATCATCAGTCCATCAACGCCATATTTCAGCATTTCTTTGGCTTTTTGTGGGCTGTCTATATCCCCATTCCCGAAAACAGGAATTTTCATTCTTGGGTTATTTTTAACTTCTCCAATTAAAGTCCAATCGGCTTCACCTTTATATAATTGTGCTTTTGTTCTGCCATGTATGCTTAATGCTTGTATGCCTACATCCTGAAGTCTTTCAGCAATATCAACTATGGGTTTGTCATTTTCATCCCAACCTAGTCGGGTTTTAACTGTAACTGGTAATTTGGTAGCTTTTACAACAGCTTCTGTTATTTGAATCATTTTAGGAATATTGTTCAAAATACCCGAGCCAGCTCCTTTTACAGCCACTTTTTTCACTGGACAACCCCAATTGATGTCAATAAAATTTGGATTTGCCGTTTCCGCAATTTCTGCAGCTCTAGCCATCGAATCCATATCATGACCAAAAATCTGAATACCAACAGGGCGTTCATATTCTTCAAAATCTAGTTTTATCAAACTTTTTGATGCATCACGTATTAAACCTTCAGATGAAATAAACTCAGTAATCATTACATCTGCACCCATGCGTTTGCAAATTTTACGAAATGGCGGGTCGGTAATATCTTCCATTGGTGCCAACAAAATGGGCATTTCAGGTAAAATGGTATTTCCTATTTTAAGCATTGATTTATTTTTGGTAAAAATGCATTTCATTAATATAATCCAACACTTTCGCTGGCAATAAATATTTTGCAGATTTATTGTTTTTTATTGCATCTCTGATATAGCTTGATGAAATCTCAATCAAAGGTGCATCAACCCATTTTACCGAAGGATGCGTTTTAAAAGGGCAATCCAGATAATTAGGTCTGGGATAAACATATAGCTGATAGTTTTGAAGAATCTGTTCATAATTAAACCATTTCTCAAAACTGTGTAAATTGTCGGAACCAATAATTAAACAGAACTTTCGGCTTGGATATTTTTCTTCCAGATTAAGCAGTGTATGAATAGTATAGGAAGGTTTAGGCATTTTAAATTCAATATCACAAGCTTTAAAATCAGGATTGTCTTCTATAGCAACTTTAACAAGCGAAAGGCGATGATTATCATCCAGCAAACTGCTTTTTTCTTTTAATGGATTATGAGGAGATATTACAAACCAAACTTCTTCTAAATCTGAATTTACAAGTATTTGATTTGCAATTATTAAATGCCCAATATGGATTGGGTTAAAAGACCCGAAGTATAATCCGATTTTTTTCATTTAATCTGCTATAAATTTATCAATCAATTTTTTAGCTTCGTTTATGGCTGTTTCCAAATTGTCATTTACTAAAATGATATCAAATTTTTCGGCAAAACTCAGTTCATAATCAGCTTTTTCCAATCTCTTTTTTAAACTTTCTTCATCTTCGGTGCATCTGTTTATCAATCTGTCTTTCAGTGCTTCTGAAGAAGGTGGCATTACAAAAACTGCCAAAGTATTTTCAGGAAAAGCATTTTTAATATTTAATCCACCAACCACATCCACATCAAAAACTACATGATTCCCTTTTGCCCAAATTCTTTCAAGTTCAGATTTTAATGTGCCATAATACTGATTTTTATAAACTTCTTCCCATTCAATAAATTCATTATTTGAAATCTTTTCACGAAATTTGTCTGCAGAAATAAAATAATAATCTTTCCCATTCACTTCTCCACATCTAATAGCACGACTTGCCGCAGAAACTGAAAACTCAAGATTAGCATTCTGAGATAGTAAGTGTTTCACTATCGTAGTTTTACCTGCACCAGAAGGTGCTGAAAAAACGAATAATTTACCTTTATTCATTATTTTTGATGTTTTCTGTCAACAAAATCTTTTAACGTCAAAAATGCAACCATGTCGCTTTCCCATTTATATTCAGATTTCAAATTATCAAGAATTTCCATTGCTTTGTCGTGCGAATCGCAATCATTTAGTAATAATATTGAATCATTATACGCTTTCATGTTACCTTTGTATAATTCGTTGATAAACAAAAATTTTTCGTTTATTCCAATAGCCGATTTCAAATCTTTAATGCTTTGATGCGACATTCTCGAACTGATGCTTTTTTCGGTTTTGCTTTTATGGATTTTATCATTCAAATTTTTTGATTCCGACTTGTACTTATCTGCAATTGAAATATTTGCACTTCCGAAGAGATCAATATTCTTACTAGGTTTTTGTTTTTCTTCCTCTTGTTTTATGGTTTCTTTTATCGATTCTTCTTTTTTAATTTCAATAATTTTCTCTTCTATAATAGCTTTAGGTTCAGGTGTTAAAATTACTTCAACATCTTCTACTTTATGGATATTTTCATCAATTATTAGTTCTTCTGCAATAATTGGTTCATCTATTTTATTAATTACTACAGTTGGCTTAACTTCATTTTTTATTTCTTCAACAATTTTATTTTGATTTATTATAACCAATGGTTTTTCAGGAGTTTCTTTTATTTCCTCAATCACCTGTGGTGTTTTGTCATTTGAAAATGAGGTAGGTACAACTTCTGCAATTTGATTAGCCTTTTCTAGTTCATAAATTTGTTCGTACAGTTTTCTGATATTGGCTTTAATAATATCCAAATCAATTTGTGGAATTTTGCCTGTATATGCATTCAAATTGACATTTTGTTCGTTTATCAGTTCTAATTGTCTGATAATGTTTTCTTTGATAATTGATTTATCCATAATATTGTGAAAATAAATGATTACAAACTACAATTAATAAATAATTTTTCTTGTTTTTATCTAAAAAAACATCGTTTGATGATGATTATTTGAAAAAAAACATGTAGGTTTGTCTTTTGAAAATCTCACGATAAAATTACAGAAAAATACATTTGGAAAAAGAGAAAAATAAAAAAGTTATAAAGAATTAATGTTAATAAGTTAAAGGTCTGATACAGATGTTTTTTGAGAATAGAGAAAATAATCCAGTTAAAAAAGGTTGTATTGAAGTAATATGTGGATCGATGTTTTCGGGCAAAACCGAAGAATTAATCAGACGATTAAACCGTGCAAAAATTGCACGACAGAAAGTTGAAATTTTCAAACCTTCCATCGATACACGTTATGATGAAGTAAAAGTTGTATCTCATAATGAAACAGCAATTACTTCAACTCCAGTGGAAACAGCCTCTCAAATATTGCTTTATGCTGAAGATGCTAGTGTTATAGGGATAGATGAAGCACAATTTTTTGATGATGATTTATTTAATGTTTGCAATCAATTGGCAAACAGAGGTGTAAGGGTTATTGTAGCTGGATTGGATATGGATTATTTAGGAAATCCATTTGGCCCAATTCCCAAATTAATGGCTGTGGCTGAAGATGTTACCAAAGTTCATGCCATTTGTATGCGTTGTGGTAGTTTGGCTCAATATTCGCATCGAACAGTTCAAAATGACAAATTGGTTATGTTAGGTGAAACTGATACTTATGAACCTTTATGCAGAAATTGTTATAATGAATTATAAATACTACTCTTAAATAACAGAATATGAGTATTATGAGTTTTTTTTTATTTTAATTTCAACCTTTCGTTAAAATAATTGTTAACTTAAAAGATTTTTTAAAGATAATTTTAACTAATTTTTTTTCTTTTTTTTGTTGTAAACAGTTTAAAATCTTTAAATTTGTTGCCGATTTAAAAAAACAGAATCAATTTGATTGTTTAAATGTTACTTATTAATTATAAGTAATTTATAATAAAAAATATGTATTTATCAAACAAGATTAAAAACTTAAGTACTAAAATTTGGGCGTTATCGGTAGTAATTGTGTTGCTTTTTACAAACGTTTCAAGTTCAAATGCTTCAGAACAGAAGCATGAAAAGGAGAAATTTAATGCCGGCGAAATGATTATCGAACATATTGCCGATGCATATGAATGGCACATAATGACATATGGCGAAACTCATGTTTCTATTCCATTGCCTGTTATTTTAATTGACGAAGGAAAACTTGTAACTTTTTGTTCTTCAAAGTTTCATCACGGAAAAGAGAGTTATTCAGGTTTTAAAATTGCCCATGAAGGACCCTACAAAGGAAAAATTGTAAAACTTTCAGCCAATGCACAAGGAGCAGAAATGGAAACTCGTCCTATTGATTTATCAATTACAAAATTAGTTTTATCACTATTTATCAGTGTATTTTTAATTGCTTGGTTGTTTATTTCAATTTCACGTTCATATCGCAAACGAGGAATGGCTGCGCCAAAGGGGATGCAATCATTATTAGAACCTATTATTATTTTTGTTCGCGACGACATAGCAAAATCATCAATCGGAGAAAAAAAATATCAAAAATACTTACCTTATCTGTTAACCATATTCTTTTTTATCTTTTTGAATAACTTACTTGGATTGGTACCTATATTTCCTGGTGGAGCTAATTTAACAGGAAATATTGCAGTAACGCTTACTTTAGCCGTTTTCACATTTATTATAACAACATTAAGCGGAAATCGTGCATATTGGACTCATATCGTTAACGCTCCTGGTGTGCCATGGTGGCTAAAAATTCCTATACCATTGATGCCAATTGTTGAATTGGTTGGAGTATTTACAAAACCATTTGTATTAATGGTTCGTTTGTTTGCGAATATAACTGCCGGACATATTATCGCACTTGGTTTTATCAGTTTGATTTTTATTTTTGGTGAGATGCAAGCTGCACTTGGTTACGGAGTATCTGTGGTTTCAGTAATTTTTTATGTTTTCATGGGATTACTCGAATTATTAGTTGCTTTTATTCAGGCATATGTATTCACCTTGTTATCAGCGCTGTATTTTGGTATGGCTATTGAAGAACATCACCATGCAGAAGAGCATCATTAAAATATAAATATTTAAAATAGAAACATTTACTAACACTATAATAACAAATAATTTATGTCAATTTTATCAGTTTTATTACAAGCCGCTACCGACATGGCTCCTATCGCTAAGATGGGTGCAGGTTTAGGTGCAGGTATTGCCGCTATTGGTGCCGGTATGGGTATCGGTAACATCGGTAAGAGTGCTCTTGAATCAATAGCTCGTCAGCCGGAAGCTGTAGGCGATATTCGTTCAAATATGATCGTATCGGCTGCTCTTATCGAAGGTGTTGCCTTCTTTGCAATTGTAGTTTGTTTATTGATTGTTTTCATGTAACAGACAAATTAACAGAACATTGCAACGGTTGGTTGCAATGTTCTGTTTAATCATTTTTGACAAATAGTAAATAAAGATTTAAAAACCTAAGTAAAATGGGAATAGTAACACCGGATCTCGGACTAATTTTTTGGATGACCTTATCTTTTGGTATCCTGTTGTTTATACTCACCAAATTTGCATGGAAACCTATTTTGGCTACTTTGCACGAAAGAGAAAAAACCATTGAAGATTCATTACATGAAGCAGATAAAGCCCGTGAAGAAATGAAATTATTACAGGCTCATAATGAAGATCTTCTGCGTCAAGCTAAAGAAGAAAGAGATGCAATATTGAAAGATGCTCGTAATATTCGCGATAATATTATTGAGGAATCAAAAACTAAGGCTAATCAGGAATATAACCGTATTATTGAAGCGGCCAAAGAAAGCATTCATTACGAAAAAATGCAAGCGATTACTGAATTAAAAAATCAAATAGCAACATTATCTATTGATATAGCTGAAAAAATTCTTAAAGATGAATTGGCTAACAAAGCAACTCAAAAACAGCATATTGATAAAATGATTGATAATATCAACTTTAACTAATTCTGCAAAACATTGTAAATATGAAAAATAGCAGAATTAATAATCGTTATGCCAAAGCTTTATTCGATTTGGCTGTTGAACAAAATTTTCTTGATCAGGCTTATTTGGATATGCAATTGGTAAAAAGCATCTGTCAATCCAACAGAGATTTCAATTTATTGCTTTCAAGTCCGGTTATACGAACCGATAAAAAGCAAGCAATTATGAATGAAATTTTTGGAAATCAGATAAATAAGCTTTCATTATCCTTTCTATTGTTAATCATGAAAAAAAGGCGTGAAGCAAATTTAAATTCAATTGCCATAAGCTTTATCGCTGATTACAAAGAGTTTAAAGGGATAAAAGTTGCTCATCTGAAAACTGCTGCTGAAATTGATACCCAAACTAGAGATCATTTTAAAAGTATTTTGACAAATCAATCGAAAAAGAGAATTGAATTGTTGGAAGAAATTAATCCGGAATTAATAGGTGGTTATGTAGTTACTATTGATGACAAACAATCGGATAGCAGTGTTTCTACAAAAATTCAGCGATTGAGAAAAGAGTTTAATGTAAATGATTACGAAAAAGGATTTTAAATAATAAGAAAATAAATAACATAAAGATATGGCTGAAATAAAACCGGCTGAAGTATCGGCGATTTTAAGACAACAATTAGCAGGCTTTAGAATGGAATCTGACTTAGAAGAAGTAGGTTCTGTTTTGCAGGTTGGTGACGGCATTGCCCGTATTTATGGATTAAGCAATGCTCAATCAGGCGAATTGGTTGAATTTGCAAAAACTGGAGTTAAAGCAATTGTGCTAAACCTTGAAGAAGACAATGTAGGTGTGGTTCTTTTAGGAGATTCACGTTCTATCAAAGAAGGTGATGTGGTTAAACGTACCAACAAAATTGCCTCTGTAAAAGTAGGCGAAGGTTTGCTTGGCAGGGTTATCAATACCCTTGGCGAACCTATTGACGGTAAAGGACCTATCATAGGCGAAACTTACGAAATGCCGCTGGAACGTAAAGCTCCTGGCGTTATTTACCGTCAGCCTGTTACCGAACCTTTACAAACGGGTATCAAACCTATTGATGCCATGATTCCGATAGGAAGAGGACAACGTGAGTTAATTATTGGCGACCGTCAAACCGGAAAATCTGCCATTGCGATTGATACAATTATTAATCAACGTGAATTTTTCGAAAAAGGCGAACCTGTTTATTGTATTTATGTTGCAACTGGTCAGAAAGGTTCTACTATTGCCAATGTTGTTAAAACATTAGAAGAAAAAGGTGCATTACAATATACAGTAATTGTTGCTGCTACAGCTTCCGATCCTGCTGCTATGCAGTTTTATTCTCCATTTACAGGTGCCGCTATCGGCGAATTTTTCAGAGATTCTGGTCGTCCAGCTTTGGTAATTTATGACGATTTATCAAAACAAGCGGTTGCTTATCGCGAAGTTTCTTTATTACTTCGTCGTCCTCCAGGTCGTGAAGCTTATCCAGGTGATGTATTTTATTTACATTCAAGATTATTGGAAAGAGCTGCTAAAATCATTAAATCAGATGAAATTGCTGCTCAAATGAATAATCTACCCGATTCAATCAAACATTTAGTTAAAGGTGGTGGTTCGCTTACTGCTTTGCCAATTATCGAAACTCAGGCGGGTGACGTTTCTGCTTATATTCCAACCAATGTAATTTCTATTACCGATGGTCAGATATTCTTAGAAACCAATCTTTTCAACTCTGGTATCCGTCCAGCTATCAACGTAGGTATTTCAGTATCACGTGTTGGGGGTAATGCTCAGATTAAATCAATGAAGAAAGTTGCCGGTACTTTGAAAATCGATCAGGCTCAGTTCCGCGAACTGGAAGCTTTCTCGAAATTTGGTTCTGATTTGGATGCAGCTACAAAAGCTGTTTTGGATAAAGGTAGCCGTAATGTTGAAATTCTGAAACAACCACAATATTCTCCTATGAAAGTAGAAGAACAAATAGCAATTTTATATTGTGGTACCAAAGGTTTGTTGCAAAAAGTTCCAGTTAACAAAGTAAAAGATTTTGAACTCGAATTTTTACATCATATGCAAATATCTCATAGCGATGTATTAAGTTCTTTAAAATCAGGAAATCTTAGCGATAACGATGTGAAGACTTTAGAACAAACTGCAAAGGAAATTATCAAAAAATACGAAATCTAATAAAACGGAGCAATTATGCCCAATTTAAAAGAAGTAAGAATAAGAATTGCGTCAGTAAACTCTACCAAGCAGATAACCAGTGCTATGAAAATGGTTTCTGCTTCCAAATTGAGACGGGCACAAAATGCCATTATCAAATTGAGACCTTACTCTGCAAAACTTAGAGAGATTTTGCAAAACCTGAGCGATAGCATTGACAATACCAATGCTGCTACTTTTTTTGAAGAAAGAAAAACTGAAAAAGTTTTAATTATCGTAGTTTCTTCAAACAGAGGTATGTGCGGTGCTTTTAATTCAAATGTAATTAAAAAAACAACTCAGCTTGTTAACGAAAAATATGCTGCCGAAAACCAAAAAGGGAATGTTGAATTGCTATGTATTGGCAAAAAAGCAGGTGAATTTTTTGCTCGCCGCAAATACAAAATTAGCGGTCATTACGATCATATTTTCGATAAACTCGCATTTGGAAATATAGTACCTGTTGCAGAGCAATTGATGAATGATTTCCGTAATAAAAAATACGACAAAATTGAAATCGTTTATAACCGCTTTAAAAATGCAGCAACTCAGCAACTTATTGTAGAACAATTTTTACCTGTTTTGCCTCAGGTCACAAATGTATCGGATTCATCTGCTTCTGATTATATTTTTGAACCTGATAAACAACAGATATTAAACGAATTACTGCCTAAAGCGTTGAAAATCCAATTGTATAAAGTTATATTGGATTCATTTGCTTCTGAACATGGTGCGCGAATGACTGCTATGCACAAAGCAACCGATAATGCTACTGAAATGCTTAAACAACTTAAGTTATCATACAACAAAGCCCGCCAATCGGCTATTACCAACGAAATTCTTGAAATTGTAGGTGGTGCCGAAGCGTTAAAAGGCTAATTATCAAATCTTAATTATATAAAAAAGGCTGTTTGAAAAGACAGCCTTTTTTATTAATTTCGCATCTATTAATACTAAACTGCAAATGCTAATAATCGACATAATTACAACATTTTACCAAAATATAATTGCGACTACTCCATTAGAATTTGTTGCAGTGTTTTTTGGTTTACTTAGTGTATGGTTTGCTCGCAACGAAAATTTATTAGTTTATCCTTCTGGATTGATAAATGTTGGCTTATATGTTTATATTTGCTTTGTAGCCAAGCTGTACGCCGATATGGGAATTAATGTGTTTTATTTTGTAATGAGCATTTATGGTTGGTACAATTGGGGGCGAAAGGACGAAAATAAAAAACACATTTCTATTACGTATTGTAATGTAAAGCAACATATTTTATGCCTGCTTTTGTTTTCTTTCTCATTTGGCATTTTGTTTTTTTTACTTAAAATGTACACAGACAGCACAGTGCCTTTACTCGATTCGCTAACAACTGCTATTTTTATTGTTGGAATGTGGTTGCAAACCCTAAAGAAAATCGAGAATTGGGTTTATTGGATTGTTGGTGATATTCTTGTAATTCCTTTGTTTTTCTATAAAAATTTGGCACTAACTAGTGTGCAGTTTATGGTTTTTTTAGTTATTGCTATTTCTGGTTATATTGAATGGCGCAAAAAGATAAATTATGCAAAATAAGGTTTTTAGAATAGCTATTACTGGACCCGAATCAACAGGTAAAAGCCGACTTGCCAATGAATTGGCTGATTTTTTCGAAACTGTATGGGTTGAAGAATATGCCAGAAATTATTTGAATGAAATTGGAAGAGAATATAAGTATGATGACATCTTAATTATTGCCATGCAACAAATTGAGAATGAAGTTATGGCGGAAGATAAAGCTAATAAATTTGTATTTTGTGATACTGATTTGACAGTATGTAAAATATGGTGTGAATTTAAATATAAAAAATGCCACGATTGGATTAATACCATGTTTAAAAATCATACGTATGATTTGTATTTGCTTTGCGATATAGATTTACCATGGGAATTTGATCCTCAACGCGAAAATGCAAACGAAAGAAGTGAACTGTTTGATTTATACCTGGATGCATTGAAATCTGAAAACTTCCCTTTTGTTATTATAAGCGGTTTGGGTTCAGCAAGAACCCAAAATGCGATTGCAGAAATTCAAAAAAGATTCAGCCTCTAATCTTTTCTTAAGAAATTAAATGAAGCTGAATTTATTGGCTTTAATTTTTATATATTTGCTTTTACAAATATTTTAAAAAAAATCATTTTTTTTTGACAACTCAGACCCTTGTTTTGGTGTCTATATAACAAATAAATATTAATTCACTTTTTAAATCAAATTTTATGATGATTAAATTTTCTCAATTAGGTAAGCAAATTCTTAGCTTTGTAATTATTCTAGCAGCTTTTATCACATTTACAAAAGCTGAAAATCCCAGCAAATGGCAATTGTTAACAGAACAAAGTGGTGTTCAGGTATATTATCGTTATGAAAATTGCGATGATAATGTAAATGGTTTGCATCAACAAATGGCTATTCTGAAATTTGTAAACACTACCAATCAGAATATTACAGCAGAATGGGATTTGGAAGC
>CAZWRD010000102.1:0-11558 GCA_964636105.1 uncultured Bacteroides sp. | reverse complement strand
GATGGAAAACTTATTATCGGAGGTTTATTTGATAATGTGCATGGTGTATCTTTAAAAAATATAGCCCGATTAGACACCAACGGTTTACCTGATCCGACTTTTGTAATCGGAACAGCTGCCAATAATGAAGTTTTAAGCATTTCATCCAATGGAAACCGGATACTTTTGGCCGGGTTTTTCAGTAATTGGAATGGGGTAGCTGTACCTAATATGGTCTGTATATTGCCCAATGGAAGTATCGATCAGAGTTTTGTATTGCCTTCGCAATCATCAGTTTTTGTGAATGATTTACACCTTTTGTCTAATGGTAAATCATATATTGCAGGTGGGTTTACTACTTACAATGGCATTAATATAAATAGGTTGGTTAAGCTGAATTACGATGGCAGTATTGATACTTCATTTAATATCGGGAGTGGTTTTAATTCAGTTATAAATCGCATTGCCGTTCAAAATGACGGGAAAATTATTTTGGCAGGAAATTTTACAACAGTAAATGGTATTAATTTAAACCGTATAGCCAGACTCAATATGGATGGAAGTATTGATGCCGGATTTATTCCAGGCACTGCTGCAAATGGGGCTATCCGTTCTGTCAGTATTCAGAATGATGGAAAAATTATCATTGGAGGAGATTTTACTACATTTAATGGGATTGTTGTTAATCGCATTGCTCGTTTACTTTCTGATGGTTCTTTAGATAATTCATTTAATCAGGGGAGTGGAACAAATGGAAGCATACTATCATCAAAAATTCAGAGTGATGGAAAAATATTAATTTGCGGTACATTTACCTTATATAATAATGTATCAAAAAGAAGATTTTTAAGATTGCAAAATGATGATTGCATGAATGATAATCAGCCTCCTGTGCCAGTTATTGCCATATTACCTACGATGTCAGCAGTTTGTTATGCAAATATTACCAATATTCCACAGGCAACGGATAATTGTGCCGGATTAATTGCTGCTACAACAAATAGCCCGCTTACCTATAATCAAGCAGGTACATATTCAATAACATGGACTTACACTGATAATAATAACAATACAACAACCCAGCTTCAGCAAATTATTATAAATAACATTGACACTTCATTTACTGTTGATACAATTGCAATAGGCAATCAAATAAGGCTTACTGCAAATCTGCAGGCTGCCAATGTAAGTTACACCTGGCTTGATTGTAATAATAATCTTATAATTGGAAATTCACAAAGCATTATTCCTCAATCGACAGGAAGTTATGCGCTTGTAGTAAATTATGCAGGATGTATAGATACATCAGCCTGTATTCAGATTAATTTGATAAGTGTGAATCAAGATGAAATTGATTTAAACTTTAATGAGATTGAAATATTACCTAATCCTGCTGCCGATTTTGTTCAAATAAATAATATAGCTGGAAAAGTAAATATTGAAATAGTTTCTTTGGAAGGCAAAGTTAAGAAATCTTTGGTAGCCAATAAAAATACAATAATTGGTATTGAAGATTTAATTCAAGGTATGTATTTAATTAAAATTCAATCGGATAGGGGCGTGTTTGTAAAGAAATTTTTTAAGGAATAAAGATGTAATATAACCCAAATTAATCAATAGGAGACTTGAAAAGTCGAACTATATGATTTCGTTGGGTTAATACCGATTTGGTTATTATTTGAAAATGAGTAATTTAGGTTTGATAATAAAAGCCCATTTGATTTCAAATGGGCTTTTATATTTAATTCCTAATAAAACTATAATTTATAGTTTCATATCAGAGATTATTGATTTTATTTTTGCGTCAAGTTTTTGATTTATTGCTTCAAATTCGGCTTTAGATGGCAAATTTTCCTTAACACCAAAATAAAACTTAATTTTTGGTTCTGTTCCCGAAGGACGAATGGTAATCTTGCTTCCGTCTTCCGTAAAGAATTGTAAAACATTTGATTTAGGTAAATCAATTGTCTGAGAAATGTTTTTGATACAATCAATGGCAATTTGATTGCCATAATCTTTAATCATTACAACTTTGCTACCGTTAATTGATGTAGGTGGGAGGTTCCGATAGGTAGCCATCATCAATTGGATTTCTTCTGCTCCAGATTTTCCTTTTTTTGTAAGTGACAATAAATCTTCTTTATAGAAACCATATTCTGCATACAAATCAATTAATATATCGTAAAATGTTTTGCCGGCTTCGGCTGCCCAAGCGGCCATTTCTGAAATCATACAACATGCAATAACAGCGTCTTTATCTCTAACAAAATCACCAACCAGATAGCCATAACTTTCTTCTCCACCTCCAATAAAAGTTTTTTTACCTTCTAGTCGTAAAATAATTTCAGCAATATATTTAAAACCTGTAAGAACATCATAACTGGCAACACCGTTTTTAAGAGCAATATCCTTTAATAGTTCTGATGTAACAATGGTTTTTACAATATATTCATTTCCCGTAATTTTTCCGTTTTCTTTCCATTTTTTCAATAGATAATAAATCAATACCGAAGCCGTTTGATTCCCATTGAATAAAACATAATTACCTTTGTCGTTTTTAACTGCAATACCTACTCTATCAGCATCAGGATCGGTCGCAAGAACCAGATTAGCATTTACCTTTGCGGCTTTTTCAATAGCCATTTCCAAAGCAGCTTTTTCTTCCGGATTCGGTGATTTTAAAGTTGGGAAATTACCATCAGGAATATCTTGTTGTTCTACAATGTGAATGTTCTCAAAACCTAATTCTCTTAAAGCTCTTGGTACTAAAGTGATACCCGTTCCATGCAAAGCAGTATATACAATACTTAGATTTTTGTGTTTTTTGATTAGTTCAGGAGATAGTGACAATGATTTAAGTTTTTCAAGATAAACACTATCTACATTTTCGCCAATCATTTCAATCAGTTGTATATTTCCATCAAATTTCACCTGACTGATATCTGTTATTTTCAATACTTCGTCAATTACATTGGTGTCGTGAGGGCTGATAAGCTGACCTCCATCTTCCCAATAAGCTTTGTAGCCATTGTATTCTTTCGGATTATGTGATGCTGTAATAACCACACCACTCTGACAACCCAAATGCCGGATGGCAAACGAAAGTTCTGGTGTAGGACGAAGTTCTTCAAATAAATAAACCTTAATTCCATTTGCAGACATAACATCAGCTGTAACCTGTGCAAAAAATTTGCTGTTGTTTCTTGAATCGTAAGCAATTGCAATTTTACAATCGGTTTTTCCAGGAAACATTTTCAGAATATAATTTGCCAGCCCTTGTGTGGCCATGCCAACAGTATATTTATTCATTCGGTTAGTTCCCACTCCCATAATGCCACGTAAACCGCCTGTTCCAAATTCCAAATCGCGGTAAAAGCACTCGGTAAGTTCTGTTGGGTCAGTTTCAATTAATTGCTTAACAATATTGCGGGTTTCAATATCATAGGCATCTGTTAGCCATTTGTTGGCTCTCTCCAAAATATTATTTTCAATATTTTCCATAATAGTTTATTTTAATCATTAATACTAATTTTTTTATATCCATCTACTAATTTTGGTTCACTAAAATTAAAAATAAAACCCATTTTTTTGTTTCCCATTTTAAGAGCTGTAAGTAAATGAGCTTCATGCATGGGCGTAATTTTATCAAGGGTTTTAATTTGAACAATTACTTCGTTTTCAATTAAAAGATCTACTTTTATTTCTGCATCCAATTTAATTTCTTTATAGAAAATTGGAAAGGCAAAATCTTTTTTAAAGAAAATGCCTCTATTTCGCAATTCCTGCAAAAAACATAATTTATAAACAGGTTCAAGCAATCCAGGACCAAGTAATTTATGTACTTCTGTCGCCGATTCGAAAATTAAAGTTGATAATCTGCTTTTTACACTTCTATTCATTAATTAAATTGAGGCATTTTTTTAAACTGTCTTTCCAATAAGGAATACTGATATTAAATTCGTTTTTAATTTTTGATTTGTCTAAAACACTATAATGTGGGCGTGGTGCGGGCAAAGGATAGTCTTTGGTCTCTATCGGATTGATAATGCATTCAAAATCTGATAGTTCAACAATTTCCTTAGCAAAATCAAACCAACTGCTAACCCCTTCGTTCGAAAAATGATAAGTATCAATGGTGTTTTTAGAGGAAAGCTTTGGTAAAATATCCATTATTGTTTTTGCTAAATCTGCCGCATAAGTTGGAGTTCCAACTTGATCGAAAACCACATTTAGTTTGCCTCTTTCTTTTCCGTATTTCAATATGGTTTTTACAAAATTATTTCCAAAAGATGAATAGAGCCATGAAGTACGAATGATTATTGCCTTATCGGCATAATTTCTTACTTCATTTTCACCTTCAACTTTGGTTTTTCCGTAGGCAGAAGTAGGACAAATTGCATCTGTTTCAATATATGGTTTGTAATTTTTGCCATCAAAAACATAATCTGTAGAAACATGAACCAAAATAGCTTGATTTTTTTTAGAAATCTGAGAAAGATATTTTACTGCGTTTACATTAATATAATGTGCTGTATCATAATCCTGTTCGGCTTTATCAACAGCGGTGTATGCGGCACAATTAATTACATAACTGATGTGATTTTCTTTAAAGAAATTATCAATCATCTGATAATCTGTAATATCTAATTCTGCAACATCAGTAAAGATAAAATGAAAATCAGGATAAGTATCAGAAATGGCTTTGATTTCACTTCCTAATTGTCCGTTACTACCTGTTATCAGAACATTTATCATAGTTTGTTATTTTACAATTGTTTTAAAAAAATCTATGGTTCGAGTCAAACCTTCTTCCAATTGAATTTTAGGTTCCCAATTTAGTTTCTCTTTTGCTAAACTGATATTTGGTTGGCGTTGCATTGGGTCATCAGCAGGTAATGGTTCGAAAACAATTTTAGATTTTGTACCTGTAAGTTTAATAACTTTTTCAGCAAGTTCAAGCATTGTAAATTCATTTGGATTGCCAATATTTACCGGACCTGTAAAATCGTCGCCGCTTGCCATCATTTTCACCATACCTTCAATTAAGTCGTCGCAATACTGAAAACTACGAGTTTGCATTCCATCACCAAATATAGTAATATCCTTGTTTTGCAATGCTTGTACAATAAAATTGGAAACTACTCTGCCATCATTCGGATGCATTCTTGGACCATAAGTATTGAATATTCGTATGATTTTTATTTTTACATTATTTTGGCGATGATAATTAACAAAAAGTGTTTCTGCACAACGTTTTCCTTCATCATAGCAAGCTCTTATTCCGATTGGATTTACATGTCCCCAATATGATTCTTCTTGTGGATGAATTTCAGGATCGCCATAAACTTCACTGGTTGATGCTTGTAATATTTTAGCGTTAATACGTTTTGCCAAACCTAACATATTTACAGCACCCATAACAGAAGTTTTTACTGTTTTGATGGCATTGTATTGATAATGAACGGGAGACGCTGGACAAGCCAAATTGTAAATTTGATCCACTTCAATGAAAAATGGCATGGTAATATCATGGCGGATTAATTCAAAATATGGATTATCAAGTAAATGTACAACATTTTGTTTTTGTCCAGTAAAGTAATTATCAACACAAACTACTTCATTGCCGTCCTTTAAAAGTCTCTCACAAAGATGCGAGCCTAAAAAACCTGCTCCACCAGTAACTAATATTTTTTTTCTCATATTTTTCTGTTTTTAAAAATAAAACCTAACCCGCATAACGGATTAGGTTTTATATATAATATTAATGTATTATTTTGTGGTATTGATTCCTAAACAGTGATAGTCAAAACCTTTTTCTTTCATTTCTTTATAATCAAAAATATTTCTTCCATCAAAGATTACATTATGTTTCATTAGTTTTTTTACTACATTCCAGTTTGGAAAGCGGAATTCAGTCCATTCAGTTACAAGCATCAAAGCATCAGCATCGACTAATGTATCATAAGTGTCTTTAGTATATTCAACCACATCACCAATTTTTCTTTGCGCTTCGTGCATAGCAACAGGATCATACACTTTTACTTTACAGCCTGCATCCAAAAGTTTTTTTATTAAAACCAATGATGGAGCTTCTCGCATATCATCAGTTTGAGGCTTGAAAGATAATCCCCACATTGCTATGGTTCTGCCTTTTAAATCTCCTTTGTAATATGCATTCAATTTATTGAAAAGAACTGATTTCTGATCATCATTAACATCTTCAACAGCTTTTAAAACACGCATGTTATAACCATTTTGGTCTGCAGTTTTAATCAATGCTTTTACATCTTTTGGGAAGCATGAGCCACAATAACCTATGCCAGGATAAATAAATTTGGTTCCGATTCTTGAATCACTACCAATACCTTTACGAACCATATTAACATCAGCGCCCATAATTTCACATAAGTTTGCTATGTCGTTCATAAAACTGATTTTTGTAGCCAACATTGAATTTGCAGCATATTTAGTCATTTCAGCAGAAGGTACATCCATAAAAATTACTGGATGACCATTTAAAGTAAATGGTTTATATAAGCTTTTCATTATTGTTTCTGCTTTTTCAGATTCAACACCCACAACAATTCTGTCTGGTTTCAAGAAATCATTAATCGCATCGCCTTCTTTTAAAAACTCAGGATTAGAAGCTACGTCAAATTCAATTTTAACTCCTCTTTTGTCTAATTCTTCTTGAATAGCATTTCTAACTTTTTTGGCTGTACCCACAGGAACTGTACTTTTGGTAACCATTAAGATATAATCATTCATGTGTTTCCCAACTGTTCTGGCAACATCTAAAACATATTGCAAATCGGCACTACCGTCTTCATCGGGAGGAGTTCCTACAGCACTAAAAATCACATCAGTTCCAGCAATGCATTCTGACAAATTAATAGAAAAACCTAATCTTCCTTTGTTTACATTTCTTTCAATCATCGGATCTAAACCGGGTTCATAAATTGGGGAGATTCCTTTTTCAAGGTTTTCAATTTTAACTTTATCGATATCAACACAAGTAACATCAATGCCTACTTCGGCAAAACAGGTTCCAGTAACTAGACCTACATAACCTGTACCAACTATTGTAATTTTCATACGCTATGAGTAATTTTTAATTAATACTAAATTTTCTGTAAAGATAATAGAAATAATAAGCAATTTTATGAAAAAAAAATGAAATACAGAAATTTTTTAATTTAAAATGTCAATTAATTTTTTTAGAGAATCAATTTCATGTGTAATATTCTCATTATGAGATATTTTATCAGAATTAAAAAAAACTTGATCCATGCCAGCATTTTTGGCACCTAAAATATCAGTTTGTAAATCATCACCTATCATAATGCTCTCCTTAGCAATGGCATTAGCTTTTTGAAGAGAGTAATCAAATATCAGTTTTGCTGGTTTCTGAACTCCAGCTTCTTCAGAAGTAATTGTATTTGAGAAATATTTTTCTAAGCCCGAATTTTTGATTTTTTTATATTGTACTTCAATAAATCCATTTGTAATAATATGAAGTTGATATTTATCTTTCAAAAATTCTAGCGTTTCAATAGTATGTGGAAACAAAATATTTTTTTGCGGACTTAAAATTATATAATCCTTTGCCAGATTTTGAGCTAAATCCAGATTGTTATTGCCAAAATCATTTAATGTATATAAAAATCTATTTAAGCTTAAAAAGTCTTTTTTAATTTCACCTTTTCTATATAATTCCCAAAGAGCAACATTATGTCTTTTATAGGTGTTAAAAAAATCAGTAAATTTGCAATTTAATATTGCATTAATATTATAATTAATGTATAAATCATTAAAGGTAGCTTCAGAGTTTTTTTCAAAATCCCAAAGGGTTCTGTCTAGATCAAAAAAAATATGTTTATACTTACGCATTGATTATGTTGATATTATTAAGTAATTAAGCCAATGTCTAAAAAAAAGACAAAAATACTCAAAAAAAATGAAATTCTTCATTGTTATTACAAATAAAAGTATTACTTTTGCAGTCCCAAAAAATGGGGTCGCTAATAAACTTGATATTAAAACAATCAATGTAATATGCCTACAATACAGCAGTTAGTTCGTAAAGGACGAAATAAATTAACAGACAAAAGTAAATCACCTGCTTTGGATTCATGTCCACAGAGAAGAGGCGTTTGTGTAAGAGTTTACACCACTACACCAAAAAAACCTAATTCAGCTATGCGTAAAGTAGCGAGAGTTAGATTAACCAATGGAAAAGAAGTTAATGCTTATATTCCAGGTGAAGGACACAACTTACAAGAACACTCAATTGTAATGATTAGAGGGGGTAGAGTAAAAGATTTACCAGGTGTTAGATACCATATCATTAGAGGTGCTTTAGATACTTCTGGCGTTGACGGAAGAAATCAAAGACGTTCAAAATATGGTACTAAAAAACCAAAAGCAAAAAAATAATATAATAATAAAGTACCAAATTTTTTAATAAAATGAGGAAGGCTAAGCCCAAAAAACGAATCATATTACCAGATCCAAAGTTTAATGATACTTTGGTTACCAAATTCGTTAACAATTTGATGTTAAGGGGAAAGAAAAGCACAGCTTTTGAAATTTTTTACGATGCAATTGAAATCGTAGCTGAAAAAACAAAAGAAGATGGTGTTGAAGTTTGGAAAAAAGCTTTGGCAAACGTTACACCTTCAGTAGAAGTACGTAGTCGTAGAATTGGTGGTGCTACTTTTCAGATTCCATCTGAAATCAGACCTGATAGAAAAATGTCTATAGGAATGAAAGCATTAGTAAATTATGCACGTAAAAGACATGAAAAATCTATGAGTCAAAAATTGGCTGGTGAGATTATGTCAGCTTTTAAAGAAGAAGGTGCTGCTTTCAAACGTAAAGAAGATACTCATAGAATGGCGGAAGCGAATAAAGCTTTCTCACATTTTAGATTTTAGTTTTGATTGTTTTCAGAAAACAAAAAAGTTCATTTAATTTTGATATAATAATTTTACAGAAAGAATACAATAGAAATGTCTGATAAATTAACATACACTAGAAATATTGGCATTATGGCTCATATTGATGCTGGTAAAACAACAACAACTGAGCGAATATTGTATTATACTGGTAAAAGCCACAAAATTGGTGAGGTTCATGATGGCGGTGCAGTTATGGATTGGATGGTTCAAGAGCAAGAAAGAGGCATAACCATTACTTCTGCTGCTACTACTGTCTTTTGGAATTACGAAGAAGAACAATACAAAATTAATATTATTGATACTCCTGGGCACGTAGATTTTACTGTAGAAGTAGAACGTTCTCTAAGAGTTCTTGATGGTGCAGTTGCATTGTTCTGTGCAGTTGGAGGTGTTGAACCTCAATCTGAAACTGTATGGCGTCAAGCTGATAAATATAAAGTACCACGTTTGTGCTTTGTAAATAAAATGGACAGAGCAGGTGCAGATTTCTTTAATGTTTTAGGACAAATAAAAGATCGTTTGGGAGCAAATCCTGTTCCATTACAAATTCCTATTGGTCAGGAAGATACTTTTAAAGGTATTGTTGACTTAATTTCCAATAAAGCTTATTATTGGGAAGAAAATTCTTTAGGTGTTGAAATTATCGAAATTCCAATTCCTGAAGATTTATTGGATATTGTAGATGAATATCGCACAAGTCTTATTGAAGGAGTTGCAGAAGAAAATGATGAGCTACTTACTAAATTTTTAAACGATCATAATTCTATTACAGAAGATGAAATGCTTGCTGCTATTAGAAAAGCTACAATAGAAATGAGAATAACTCCAGTTATTTGTGGCGCTTCTTTTAAAAATAAAGGTGTTCAAAAATTGCTTGATGCTATTATCAGATTCTTACCAAGTCCAATGGATATTGATGCCGTTACTGGAATTAATCCTAAAACAGAAGAAGAAGAAACAAGGGATCATGTTGCAAATGCCCCTTTGTCTGCATTAGCATTTAAAATAGCTACCGATCCTTATGTTGGTCGAATTGCTTTTTTTAGAGTTTATTCAGGAACATTGGAAGCTGGTTCATATGTTTTAAATACTTCTTCAGGCAAAAAAGAGCGAATTTCTCGTATCATGCAAATGCATGCAAACAAACAAAATCCGCTAGAAAGAATTGAAGCTGGAGATATTGGAGCCGCTGTAGGCTTTAAAGATATACGCACTGGAGATACACTTTGTGATGAAAAGTTTCCTATCATTTTAGAAAAAATGACTTTTCCTGATCCAGTAATTAGCATTGCAATTGAACCAATTACACAAAAAGATATTGATAAGCTTTCTAATGCTTTATATAAATTAGCAGAAGAGGATCCTACTTTCAATGTGAAAACAGATGAAGATTCTGGACAGACCATTATTAGTGGTATGGGAGAATTGCATTTGGAGATTCTTGTTGACAGATTAAAAAGAGAATTTATGGTTGAATGTAACCAAGGAAAACCTCAGGTTGCATACAAAGAAGCCATTACAACTTCTGTTAAGTATCGTGAAGTTTACAAAAAACAAACTGGTGGTAAAGGTAAATTTGCAGATATTGAAGTAATTATTTCGCCAGCAGATGCCGATTTTAAAGGATTGCAATTTGTAAATGAAGTTAGAGGTGGTAATATACCAAAAGAATTTATAGGACCAATAGAAAAAGGTTTTAAAGCTGCAATGACTAATGGTGTTTTAGCTGGATACCCAGTTGAAAGTTTAAAAGTAACATTACTAGATGGATCTTTCCACGCTGTTGACTCTGACGCTTTATCTTTTGAAATTGCCGCAAAAATAGCATTCAAAGAAGCCTGTAAAAAAGCAAAGCCAATTTTACTTGAGCCTATTATGAAAGTTGAAATTGTTACTCCAGATGATTATGTTGGAGATGTAACAGGTGATGTAAATAAACGTCGTGGAATACTAAGAGAAATTGATGCCAAAGTAGGTTATCAGATTGTAAAAGCTGATGTGCCATTATCAAATATGTTTGGATATGTAACCACTTTAAGAACATTGTCTTCAGGAAGAGCTACATCAACAATGCAGTTTTCTCATTTCATACAGGCACCTGCAAATATTGTAGAAGAAGTAATAAATAACGTAAAAGGAATCAAAGGTTAATAACATATACTATTAATTTTAAATTAATAAAAAAGTGAATCAAAGAATCAGAATAAAGTTAAAGTCCTACGATTACAATTTGGTTGACAAATCAGCTGAAAAAATTGTAAAGACTGTAAAGTCAACAGGTGCTGTAGTTAATGGTCCTATTCCATTGCCTACAAATAAAAAGATTTATACTGTATTACGCTCAACATTCGTAAACAAGAAATCACGTGAACAATTTCAATTATGTTCTTATAAAAGACTATTGGATATTTACAGTACGACATCAAAAACCATTGATGCGTTGATGAAACTTGAGTTGCCAAGTGGTGTTGAAGTAGAAATTAAAGTGTAATTATCTTTACAAAACATCTGTAAGGTCAAAAAAAGAACAATAAACAAAGTACAATGTCAGGATTAATTGGAAAAAAAATCGGAATGACAAGCATATACGATGCCGCTGGGAAAAACATCCCATGCACG
>CAZWRD010000101.1:9253-11638 GCA_964636105.1 uncultured Bacteroides sp. | reverse complement strand
GCCAGTTTGTAAACAATGCAGGCAATTACAAAATAAATAATCATTTGAATTGTAAGGAAAAGCCAATCGCCACATACCTGATTGATAGTAGCACCGCTGATACGCATTCGGATATAAGCCGGAATCATCGTAGTACTTGGAAACAGATGTGCTGCCGCATATAAACCTTTTGGAATGGCTGAGGCTGGCCACGATAATCCGCTTAAAAACAATACTACCGGAGACAAAAATACCATAAACAGCAAAGAATAAACCCTTTCGCGGAAAAACACACTGATGGATAATCCCATAAATGCCGTTGCAAATAAAAATGGAATCAGTAGTAAAACTGTATGCATAAAATTCATATTATCAGGAAAATTTAGCCAATTATGCAAAATAACCATTGTAAACAAGGCATTGAAAAGATAAATTAATACGTAAGCAAACGATTTTCCGAGAATTACCGGAATGCTTCCCCATTTTTCATTCACCTTATCGTGAATAATATGAAACATATTTTTTTCGCGACTTGTTCCTCCCAACATGCCAATACCAATCAGCATGGTTTGTTGCAAAATCAGAATTACAATACCCGGCAAAACAAAAGAACCATAACCACCTGCAGGATTATATAAAAACCGGGATTGAACTTTTAAAGGTTCCTGTTGGTCGAAAGCCTGTTTTACCGATTTTCCTTCGGCAAGCATACGTTTTATCTCGATGCCGCCGCTTAAAGTTCCGACCGAATAAACTGCTCCGGCATATACTTGCTTGTAAAGCAAGAAATAACTGGCATCGCTATAAACTACCATATTGCTTTGTTTGCCTGATAAAACATCCTTTTCGAAATGATTCGGAATCAGAACAACACCTTTCACTTTGCCTTCATAAAACAAATTTTCAGCTTCTTTTAAACTAATAGGTTTGTAAGCAACCATCAATTGTTCGCTGGCATCAGCCATACGGGCAGCCTGACGGCTCAGTGCGGTATGATCAAGATCAACCACAGCTACAGGAATATCGCGTATGACTTCTTTCTGATATGCCACCGAATACAACAAAGGATAAATTACCAATGCCACCATAAAAAGTAATACTGCTCCGGCATCCGTAAAAATGATTTTAAGTTCATTCTTAAAGAAATAAACGATAAGTTCTAAGTTTTTTATAATTGAATTCCACATAATTACAAGTATTAGTTTTTTCCCCAATGATGTTCATTTTGCAAAAGATGTTTCAATCGAGGGATAAATATTATTCCCAAAGCAATAAAAGCCATTAAAGCATACATTGGATAAATACCATAAGCAGCAGGTTCGCCTCTAAGGGTTTGACCGATAAATATTTTGAGCCAATAGGTAAAAGGAAAGATACCAGCAATAGCCTGTCCGAATGCCGGCATTCCGAATTCGGGAAATGTTAAACCCGAATAGGTGAGGGCTAGCATACAATAAGCACTGCCTATGGATAAACTTAATCGCAGATTGGAAAATATTCCCAGAAAGAAAATAGCCAAAAACTGATAGCTTAATATTAATAAAAACTCACTGACAAGTATAATGTGCATTTTACCATGTATAGGCAAACCCAATTGTTGTATCAAAATCACATTCATCATCATAGCTATCAAACTGAAGATAAAAGTATAAGGAAGAAGTTTGCCGACAAGAGCGAAAACAATGTTTCCATCGGCAGCTGCCAGCCATTGTGGTCCGGTTCCTCTCAGTAATTCGCTACCTATGGCATGTGTGGTGCCTAGTAATGTAAAAACAATCAGAATAATGGGCATTAATCCCAAAGTAAGGAAATAAGAATAACTGATAAAAGGATTGAAAAGAACAACCGAATTGAGTTTAATAGGCATAATGCGAGCCATAGCTTCATTTTGATTTCTGCCTTGCTGCAATTGTTTTTTTAGTTTAATTCCGCCCGATAAAGTGCTGAGTGCTTTACGGATGCCACTGTTCATTAATCCTGCTTTTACAACGTTGGCATTATTCAAATAAAGAACTATAGAAGAACTTTCGCCTTTCAATATACCTCTTTCGGTGCCTTCAGGAATATGAAGAATGGCATCTACTTTTCCTTCTTCCATGGCATTGCGGGCATCTTCCAGACTAATATAACTTCTGTCAACAGCGGCAATAGCGGTAGCATCAGTCCAGCGGCTGATGGTTCTGGAAAGCGATGTATGATCCATATCCACAACAGCTACAGGCAAATTGCGGGGAACATTAGCAGAAAATATCGACATTACCAGCAAAAAAGCAATCAACGGACCAACAAAAGTTACCATCAATAAAACCCATTTGCTTTTAATTCGCATCCATTCTCTGCGCATAACCCTCATTACAGGACTAGAATACTTCATGTTATTAATTGATTAATTGTTTAATTGAATAA
>CAZWRD010000101.1:0-9153 GCA_964636105.1 uncultured Bacteroides sp. | reverse complement strand
TTACTATTTTTTCCCAATTAACCAATGCACTCATTCCTGGTCTTATATCTTCAATCTTTTCGATTGGCATAGCATGAACTTCAAAGGTTTTCATATCGAAGTCGCCGGCTGTTTTGGTTGCATTCCATGTGGCAAAGCTTCCCAATGAATGAATGTAGCTTACCTTTAATTTAATTTCTTTGTTACCCAAAGCCGGAAAACTAGCTGTAAATTCGCTTCCCATTTTAATTTTTGCCAGTAAATCTTCGCGAAGATTAAAAGTAACCCAGCTGTCATCAAGTTTTGCAAGCGTAATTACCGGATAACCAGCAGAAACAAGTTCGCCAACTTCGGCAATAATATCAGCAACTTCGCCATCAGCAGGAGCGTAAATACGACATTCATTCACATAACTTTCTACTTCATCAATAGCACCTTTAGCTCTGTTTACCATCGATCTGGCAGCATCTTTATCTTCAGATCTTGTCCCTTTTTTTGCTTTAATCCACTGAGCTTTTGCAGCATTTGCAGTTTCTAAAGCCGCTTTGTAGTTGGTTTCAGCTTCATCACGTTTCTGAGCTGCCATTACACCCTCTTTGTATAAATTATTGATACGTTCGTAAGTTTTTTGTGCCAATTGATTAGCTGCTTCAGCTTTCATATAAGTATTGTAAGCAGCCTGGATATCTTCAAGTTGAGCTCCGTTTATGGCTTTGTTGTTTTGAGCTTCAGCACCTTGTAATGCTGACTGTGCCTGCATAAGTTTAGCTTCAATTTCAGGACTTTTGATAATAAAAAGCAATTGACCTTTTTTAACTCTGTCGCCTTTATGAACAGCCATACTGTCGATTCTACCAATTAATTTAGATGCAACTTTAATTTGGGTAGCTTCCACTTCGCCTTGTACTTCAATAGGTTGTGGGCGACTGATAATCCAAGTGGAATAAATTAAAAATATTACCAAAGCACCTATTCCTATAGCTGCCAATATATTTGCCTGTTTGTTTGATGAGTTCTTTTTCATTAACTTGTAGTTTTATTTTGTTTCTGATTGATATGATTCTGTTTTTATATTTGTATTTGATTGATAAGCTGTAAATTTTTCGGGAATGCCTGCAAATTCCAATAGTTTTGCCAAACAAACATCGTATTTATACATTGCTTCCAAACGTTCAATTCTGATTTTGGAAAGAGCCAATCGGGCATCAACTACTTCGGTAGAATTTGACATTTCTTCACGAAATCCTTTTTCTCTTACTTTCAGATATTCTTCAGCATAAGCTTTTGCAGTTTCCAAATCCTTAAGCAGTTCTTTATTCATGTTCAGTTCCTGATATAATTTTTCTATCATGGTTTCAACGTCAGAATTTGCTTTTTCCTGATATTCTCCCACTTGTTTACTTCTCAACGATGCAGCTTTCACTTTTCTGAAACGAGAAGTACCATCAAAAAGAGTCCATTTCATTCCGATACCTACCAGCCATTCAGGAGTATATGGAGATAAATCTTTATTGGCAATATCGTACATGCCTGTAATTGCAACAGCTGGCATAAACTCCGATTTTTCAACTTTCAATCCTTGAATTGCCAATTGTTTTTTGGTTTCAAGCTGTTTTAAAAGCGGATTGTTTTGTTTTGCTATATTTTTAAAATAGCCAATAGATTCAATACTATCCAGATAAAAAAGTTTCGAAACGGGTTCAATATTTTCATTTTCTGCAGCCAATGTATTCAAAAGAGATTCATTTACAATTGAAGAAGTTCGTTTAGATTTGTTTAATTCTCTTTCGGCTTGCGAATGAAAAACTCTGACATTCAGAACATCTGCCTTTGCAATCAATCCTTGTTTTTCCATTTTCAAAGCATCATCCAGATGTTTCTGCATTCCGGTAAAAACATCTTTTCTGACAAGTTCAGCCTGACGTGCCAGACATAAACCATAATAACGTTCAACCAATTCGCTCATCATTTCGCCTTCTTTCTGGCGATGAATTTCTTTTGCTTCAGTATATCTGATATCAGCAGCTTTGTTTGCTGCTCTTATTTTTCCACCTACATATAATGGCCAGTCGAAAGTTGCATCAATAGCGCCAAATTGTTTTTCCTGTATCATTTTATCCCATTCGCCGTTGTTTACCTTATTTAAACCATCAAGCATTTGTGTTCTAACAGTTTGTGTTGCAATGTTATCAGGTAATCCCGCTATTGAAAAGTTTCCGTATTTTCCCAAAACATTATATAAAGGTGTAATTGCATCTCTAACAGGTGTTAAATCAAGCGTTAAATCTTCTTCCATTGCAATATATTGAGCAGAAATTCCGATTTTAGGCAGGTAAAGTGATTTTGCAGCTTTACTTTCTTGTTTTTTTTCCTGAACCAGATAATCAGCTTGTTTTAAAGTGTGATTTTTTTCTCTGCATTCATGCAAAGCCTGATCGAAACTCATTTTCTTTGTATTGTCTTGTGCGGTTGACTGATAATTTACAACAACACACAAAAGTAAAATTGAAATTATTTTTTTTATATCAAAATACATATATTTTATTGTTTTAATGAATTGATACATATATTTAAAATTTGTTCTGCTTCTTTTTCTGTTAATTGCGATTGTTTGAAGAAATTTTTTAACCGCAAATTGATAAATTGGATAGGGAAGGTAACTCCCATCAGATAGATTTCTTCTTCTGTTACATCTTCTTTTAATTCTTTGCTTTTAATGCCGTTATCTTTAATTCTATAACAAAGATTGAAAATTCTTTCTCTTTGATCATCAACCATATTGAAATTGTAATCATGCATTAATACATACAAAAATTTAATTTTATTTGGTTGATTTTTCGCTAAATCCAATAGTTTTACAATCATCATATTAAAAATATCCCAAACTGAACGATGATTTTCGAGTAAATTTTCCAAACTATCTGCTAATTCATTTACATTTGCATATAATAAATCATTAACCAGTTCATTTTTACCCGCATAAAAGCGATATAGATAACCTTCGGCAACTCCTGCATTTTTTGCAATTTTTGATATTGATGCACCGCCATAACCATTTGCAACTACCATTTCTATGGTTGCAGCTTTTATTTTTTCCAATTTGTTATCATCAATTATTCTTGCCATATTATGTATAGAATATTAAAAATGAATATATTAAATATTAAAATTATAATTAAATGAATATTCATTCATTTAAGGCTGCAAAATTAATTTTATTTTTTGAATTACAAACAAAAAATTATACTTTTTTATAAAAAAAATAACTGCATTTTACTGGAATATTTATTTACTTTGTAATCATATAATTAAAATCCTGTATTTTATGAAAAAATTGGTTTTAATATTTATAGTTTTAAGTATAAGTAATTTGTTATCAGCACAAAATACTGTGAATGAATTTAGACGCGACAGTGTTTTTGTTCCGAAAAGGATTAATTTATTTAATGAAAATCCGAATAAAACAAGATTTCATTTGTCGATGGGAGGGAGTGTAACATCTTTTGACAACAATACTTTCTTTTCGAAATGGGTTGCACCTGAATTAACTTATCAGGTTAATCCGAAATTGAATTTGCATTTGGGAACGATGTATCTAAATGAAAATATAAATATCAACAGCTATAATTCAGAAAACACGCTTATTCAGACAAATTCAAATTTTACAAGAGCTTTTATTTATTTGTCTGGCGATTATCAACTTAATAAAAATCTTAGGTTACGAGCAACTACTTTAAATGAAGTACCTCAAAAGAATATCAATTTTGAAAATTTCGGATATAACCAGATAGGATTTGATTTGAAAATTACTGATAATTTTTATATGAGTGCTGATTTTATTAGTATTAAAGGCAGAAGACCTGTTAGCGCCTTCAGCAATAATCCATTTTTTGAATCTACAGTTCCATTTGGAAGAGGTGCATTTAATACCGGATGGTAAATTGAAAAACAGAATTGGTTTTTAAATTAAATAAAGCTTATTAAATTTGCAAAAAAAATAGGAGGGATGCCGGAGCGGTCGAACGGGGCTGTCTCGAAAACAGTTGATCTGCCTAAAGTGGATCCGGGGGTTCGAATCCCCCTCCCTCCGCAAATAAAAAATATTTACCAACAATAAGATGCGGTAGTAGCTCAGTTGGTAGAGCATCAGCTTCCCAAGCTGAGGGTCGTGGGTTCGAATCCCATTTACCGCTCACAAAAAAAGGCTTGTTTTACTTTTATAGAACAAGCCTTTTTGAATTATAAAAATATTATTAGTGTTTCATTTTAATACCAATTGCATTGTTATACAATTCTTTCCATTCATCAATCATGCCAAAATGTAAGTCATCAACTACACATTTGCCTTTGGTTACGTGACCGATAGCTGAAAACGGGAAACGAAGTTTAAGCATAAAATCAATGAATTTGTTTTCCCTTTTTGGATCAACAGAAACTATAATTCTACTTTGACCTTCACCAAATAAAAAAGCATCTTCCCTTACTTCTCCTTCAGTTAGGATATCAAAACCTAAATTATTTGGCATCGAAGATTCTATCAAAGTTGTAAATAAACCACCATCGGAAATATCATGAGCAGATTCAACTAATTTCAAACGGATTAATTTTTGAATAATTGCTTGAACCACATATTCTTCGGTTAAATTAAAATGTGGTGGAGGTGAAAGTTTTACATTATGATATGAATACAGATATTCAGAAGAATTAATATCGTTTCTTGATTTTCCAATCATATAAATCATATCACCTTTTTTCTTAAAATCAAGTGTCATTTGATGTGGTTTCTCCAATAAACCAATCATACCTATTGTAGGTGTTGGATTTACAGGTTCTATTACTCCGTTGATATTAGCCTGATTATAAAAACTTACATTGCCACCGGTTACTGGTGTGTCAAATTTTGTACATGCAGCACTCATTCCTTTAATAGCACCTACAAATTGCCAGTAAACTTCAGGATTATAAGGATTTCCAAAGTTCAAGCAATTGGTAATTGCCAAAGGTTTCCCTCCTGAACATGAAATATTACGAGCTGCTTCAGAAACTGCAATAGCTGTACCAATTTCAGGATCAGCATAAACATAACGTGAATTGCAATCTACGGTCATTGCCAATGCTCTGTTGGTATCTTTAATATTTACAATTGCCGCATCACTCGGAGCATTGGTACTCATATTTTTTGTTCCTACCATGCTATCGTATTGTTCATAAACCCATCGTTTTGATGCAATATTAGGATGTGATAAAATATGTTTTGCAATTGCTTTTAAGTCTTGTTTTTCAGGAATACTATCTATTTTAAATTCTTTTGTTTTAGCGTAATATGCTGGTTCTTTATATTCTCTGTCGTAAACCGGAGCACCACCACCTAATACCAGCATAGGTGCAGGAACATCAGCAACAAGTACATTATTCATATAAAAATGAAGTCTATCGCCTTCTGTTACTTCACCAATTATTGCACAATTCAAATCCCATTTTTCAAAAATATCTTCTACTATTTTTTCTTTGCCTTTTTCAACAACAATCAACATTCGTTCTTGTGATTCTGAGAGCAGAATTTCAAATGCTTCCATATTTTTCTGGCGCAAAGGAACTTTGTCTAAATCAACTCTCATTCCATGTCCGCCTTTTTCCGACATTTCAGAAGTAGAGCAAATAATTCCGGCAGCACCCATATCCTGCATTCCAACCACAGCACCTGATTTTATTACTTCCAGTGTAGCTTCAAGTAATAATTTTTCCTGAAAAGGATCACCTACTTGGATAGATGGAATATCATCAGCTGAATCTTCAGTAATATCAGCAGAAGCAAAAGTTGCTCCATGAATACCATCTTTACCCGTTGCTGAACCTACTATATATACCGGATTTCCAACTCCTTTTGAAATGGCAGAAACCAGATTACTTGTTTTCATTAAGCCAACTGACATGGCATTTACCAATGGATTTTGGTGATAACATTCGTCAAAGAAAACTTCTCCTCCAACAACAGGAACTCCAAAAGCATTGCCGTAATTACCAATACCTTTAACAACACCATTCATTAACCATTTGGTTCTTTCTTCATCTATTTTACCAAATCTTAATGAATTAAGCTGAGCAATCGGACGGGCTCCCATAGTAAAAATATCACGATTGATACCACCAACACCAGTAGCAGCTCCCTGATAAGGTTCTACAGCACATGGATGATTGTGAGATTCAATTTTAAAAACACATGCAATTCCATCTCCTACATCAACCATCCCTGCATTTTCTTGTCCGGCTTCTACTACCAATTGAGCTCCTTTGCGTGGTAAAGTTTTTAACCATTTTATGGAGTTTTTGTAAGAGGCATGTTCTGACCACATTACTGAAAATATGCTAAGTTCTGTATAGTTTGGATCTCTTCCCAAAATCTCTTTTATTTTCTCAAATTCTTCAGGAAGTAGGCCAATCTCTTTAGCGGTTTCTACTGTAACTGTGTGTATTGTACTCATGTTATTTTATGATATTTTTGGAATAATTTTTCGACAAATTTACAAATATTAGCTTTATCTTTGACAAAGATTTTTAAATATGATTTAAACAATAATAATTTTTTTTACAAATGACTGAAATTCCGAAAAATAAGATTGCATTTATTACTGGTGCTACTGCTGGTATTGGTCTTGCAACTGCTGAAAAATTTGCACAACATGCTTTCAATTTAATAATATGTGGCAGAAGAAAAGAGAAATTAGATGAAGTTGCTGAAAATTTGCAAAGACTTTATCATATTAAAGTTTTGGCAATTTGCATGGATGTAAGAAATAATGAAGAAGTTCAAAATCAGATTAATACTTTGCCTGAGGATTGGAAAAAAATTGATATTTTGGTAAATAATGCCGGATTGGCAGTTGGTTTAAATGCTTTACAAGATGGAATAATTGAAGATTGGGAACGTATGATTGATACCAATATCAAAGGCTTATTATATGTTTCTAAAGCAGTTATGCCTCTGATGATTGAAAATGGCAGAGGACATATTATTAATATAGGCTCTGTTGCAGGCAGAGAAATTTATCCGAATGGAAATGTGTATTGCGGAACCAAAGCTGCCGTACAATCAATTACTTATGGGATGAGAATGGATTTACTAAAACATGGAATAAAAGTAACTTTAATTGAACCTGGTGCTGTTGAAACTGAATTTTCTGTTGTTCGTTTTAAAGGAGATCAGGAACGAGCTGATAATGTTTATAAAGGATTTAAGCCATTGTCAGGTAGTGATATAGCTGATGCTATTTATTATGTTACTTCACTTCCACAACATGTTAATATCAATGATATGCTGATAATGCCAACTGCTCAGGCTGCTGCTGGTTTGATTGATAAAAAACTTTAAATAATTATGAATTATTAATGATGAATAATGAATAATTCGTTGTTCTGATTTATTTATTGTTATATAAATGAGTTTAAAAAAGGAAGTTTTTGCTGTTTGTTTTATATTTATCTTTTCATTTTTTGCAATTTCGCAAGAAGTGAAAAATATTCGTGTAGCTGCAATAAGTGAAATTTCAAATTTTAATAACGGTAGCTTAACTTCATACGGTTTTTCAGTTGAGTATTTTGTACACAGAAATTTTAGTTTAAATTATCAATATTCATTGGGTATCAATCAATTTCATAATACTTATATTCATTATCCGGGTGGCGTAGCAGGCTTGGTAGAAATGTTTCGTTCTGATTCCTATTATTTATATTCTACTTCTGGCAATGATGGTTGGGGTTATATTCTAATTTTATCATTAGTTATTCCCGAAGGTGTTAGTTTTCATACATATCCCAGAAAATGGCTCGAATTAGCACCTTATATAAATCCATTTTCAACAGATTTTAATATACTTGACAATAGACGTTCAACTATCACATTATCATTAGGATTGAAAGCTTATTTAAAACCAACTTATAATATAAGTATTTCTCCACATTTTGGATTAAAACATATATACAGGAATGGAAAAGTTGGAACAATTTTCGGTTTTTCAATAGGATATTTATTTTAATATTTTTATGAAATATACTGAACCACAACTATATATTGCTCTTCCTGTATTGGATGAATGGGAAAATATTGAAAAATTTATCAATGTTATCAGAAATCAAACTTATAAGAAGTTTATATTATATGTATGTGTTAATCAACCTGATATTTGGTGGAATATTGATGAAAAAAAGTCTGTTTGTGAAAGAAATGTTCTGACATTAAATTATTTAAAATCTATTTCAGATATCAAAATTCATATAATTGACAAGTCCTCATTAGGTAATGGCTGGCAAGGCAAACAATTGGGTGTGGGGTGGGCTAGAAAGATTTTAATGGATGAAATTAATGATAAAGCATCTGATAATGATATTGTTATTAGTTTGGATGCTGATACCGATTTCTCTGCAATATATTTTGAAAGTATTATATCTAATCTTGAACAACATCCTAAAATTATGGCTATTTCTGTACCTTATTATCATAAACTTACAGAAAATGAGGATATTAATAGGGCTATTTTGCGTTATGAAATTTATATGCGATATTATGCCATAAATCTTTGGCGAATCGGCAGTCCGTTTAATTTTACGGCATTAGGCTCTGCAATTGCGTTTCCTATATGGGCTTATCGCAAAATAGGAGGGATTAGTCCAATGAAAAGTGGAGAAGATTTTTATTTTCTACAAAAGTTTTGCAAAGTTGGTAGGATAATAAACTGGAATACTGAGAAAGTATATCCGGCTGCCCGTTTTTCTGATCGTGTTTTCTTCGGCACTGGACCTGCAATGATTAAAGGAAATAGTGGAGATTGGGAAAGCTATCCGATTTATCATTATTCTTTGTTCGACAATGTATTACAAACTTATTCTCAATTTGAAAATTTATTTGAAAAAGATATAGAACTTCAAATTAATCAGTTTCTTATTGAACAATTTAAGGATAAATGTTGGTGGCATCCGTTACGTAAAAACTTCAAAACCAAAGAGAAATTTGTGAAAGCATGTTATGAAAAAGTAGATGGTTTAAGGGTTTTGCAGTATCTTAAATGCAAACAAGCATCAGTAAATAAAACAGATGAGGAATGTTTTTATGAGTTTTTAGAAAAATTTTATCCTGAAGTAATTATTGAATTAAGTATTAATAAAGTGCTTAAATTTAAT
>CAZWRD010000100.1:0-11860 GCA_964636105.1 uncultured Bacteroides sp. | reverse complement strand
CCTTCTGTTGCTTCAAAATTAAGTTTAGGACCAGTAGCATTTATTAAAAAATCATATTCAATTTTTATACTTTGTCCAATCTTGCCTTCTTGTGTATATTCTCCAATTACATATGGTTTAGCATTAGTTGAATCTCCTTCAGGATAAATGCTTAATGCTTTTGCCTGATGAAAAATTACGCCCCACTTTTTGTAAACTTTTTCAAGCGGAAACTTAACTTCATCTACTTTCATCCTTCCTACTCCAACCCAAATATTTGATGGAATCCATTGATAATATGGTGAAGGGCTCATTACAATTACTTCATGCATTTCCCCTAATTTCTTTTTAAGAAATGCAGTTGCAGTATGTCCCGAAATTCCAGCTCCTAAAACTAATACTCTTGCCATTTGTAATTCTTTTATTAAATATTTAGTTAATTGTTTATATTAATTTATATTCTAAAATTATTTAATTTCTTGAAAATATAATCTAATAAATGGTTGATTTTTTAAATAAATTATTCTATAATAAACTTAAGTCGAAATATTGCTATTAACAACTTTGCATCACCAGATTTTAGCAACAGAAAATCAACAATTGTAAAATATAAAGTACTCAACTTTGTTTTAGTAATACATTCAATAAGTATTTAAGTTACTCCACATTTTATATGAAAAACAACTCAAAAAATGATTACAATTAAACAAACTACAATTACTAAAATCATATTGAAATAAGAATTTTTTAGTTTATAATTTCTTTACAATTTCCACGCGTCTATTTTTGGCTTTACCTTCTTCTGTTCTATTATCAGAAATGGGTTTTTCCTGCCCCCATCCAATCGCTGACAATCTTGTTTTTTCAATCCCTTTTGCAATAAGAGCATCCATTACCGACTTAGCTCTATCGTTACTTAACTTTTTGTTACTTATTGCATCCCCAATATTATCAGTATGACCTTCTATTGATATTTTAATGTTTACATTCACTTTCAGCATTTCATAAATCTGGTCAATTATTGGAAGTGATTCTTTTTTTATTACAAACTTACCCGTTTCAAAAAGTATTTCCAAAGCTATAAATCCTTCATTATTTAGTGCTTCAAGCATTGCAGATGCTTGAATATCTTGTTGCATTTCTTCAATTTCCATTATGATAAGCTTATAAGATGTTGCAACATCTGAAGAAGCTTCAATACCAATCCAAATGGATTTTCCTCCCGATTTACAAAATAAAGTTGCATATTGTGAAGCCAAATAAATTCTTTTAACACTATATTTTGCTAGAGCGTTTTCGTAGTTTTTTACAACTTGGTAAAATGAATATGCTTGTTTGCCTTCTTCATTATTAAATTCATAATCAACAGTGGTTTTGTATCCTTCAATAGTTTTTGTAATGTCATCAGACATAACAAAATCACTAATACCAAAGTTTTTAGCACATTCTAATATTGTATAGTTTGGCATTCTGTTAAAAAGCGGATGATCTTTGCATCCTTCTGCATCTTGGGCATATGCTGAAACAAAAATAAAAAGTATAAATGTGAGAGAAATAGTAATTTTTTTTTTTTTTTTTAGATTTAAATTATTTATTACGATGTATTTTTCAAAAATATGACAATTCCTAATTGATAATAAATTGTAACACTTTTGTATTTGTTGTAGAATTACAAAAGTTAGCCATTTTAAATTTGCTTTGTTTAGTTTTTTTCCTCTTTTAGTAGTGCAAATATAATTATTATTTTCATAATTCATCAAATTTTCTTCTTTTCGTATTTCTATATTATTTGGATTTGGCACAATATCGTCTATTGCTGAATCAAAGAAGCGAATTTCGCAGTATATATATCTTTCAATGCTTTTCTCCCTTCTGTTCGGCCTTCTGTTATTGGAACTGAATTTAATACCCAAATTATCTATAAAATATATGTCTTAATGAATAAATCTGCGAAAATTTAAAAGGTATAAAAAGTAATAAATTTTTTCAAAGTTTTTTTAGTCTATATCTAATAGCTTTTTCAAATCATTCCCTTTCAAACCTATTATAAGCTCCCAAACCCTATGCGCATTTATGTCTCCAAAATCTGGATCATCTGCATGTCCCTCTATAGTTATAGTAATAAGTTGAACAAACGTTCTGGGTAGAGATAAATCAAAATATTTTGGATTTATTATATAAAGTGCATTTGTTGAATCTTCTTCTATACTACAAATTCCAGTTAATGGTCTTTTTGGATCCCCATTTGTATATGCAGGCATGTTCAATAAATCAGAAGGAACTCCAGCAATTTCTTCTTTAAGGGCATCTATAATCATTTGAGGGCTTATTCCTTCTTTAACTTGTGCTGTATAATATGCCAACATTCTTTGGGTATATTCCTTATTGGTGATTGGAATCCAAAGCGGACGTTTATTGCTCGAAATAACAATACGATTTTCTTTGTAACCATCATAGAGATAAATTCCACTGCCTAAGTCGAGTAACTTATTGGGCAAGAAAAATATTTCTCTATACTGCTTCATAGCTTGTTTATCATCAATAATATCGACACTCATCGCCGATTCATAGGTCATGGTTTCATCATTTGTTCTCACTTTAATATATGGAACCTCTATGCAATCGAAATCTTTTTTGCCTCCGTTCTGTAATAACCTACAAAAAGGAATATAAACCTCAGCTTTAACTCTTTCATTTGGTTTTACTGGGTACGAATCGTGGTCATAATGATTGTATGCAGCTCTAGACTCTGCATTCAAAGTTGTGCCAATTGGTTTTTGGGCAACGGATTGTTGTTGAAAATAGTTCACCAATTTATCGATAGTGCTATGGTATTTTGAAAGTTCTGCCGCATTCATTTTATAAAACTGCTCACCAAACCACTCGTTCGATAAATTATTATTTGTGTAAATCCATTTGCCAGGAGTATTGATAAAATCGGAATTCTCTTGTGAAAAAGATGAACTCGAAAATACTAAACAACCCATAAAAATCAAGAGAGAATTAACGATTTTGCCTAAATTTTTCATATTTGATAATATTGTAATTAGAAAGGACATATTGCTTTTTATTTTGTTTTAAATTTTCCTGACCAAAATTCTTTTTGAAAAAGTTGATCGGTCGGTATCGCTTTAGCTAAATCTTTTCCATAATTTTCCTTTTTCACATCATCCACTTCTTTCTTATAAGGAGCAAGACTTTGTTCAACTTTTCCCGATAAGGAACATCCTGTTTTTGTAGAAGCTTCAAAAGACACTTTTCCTGATCCGCCAAAATCTATATCTCCAACTTTATTTGAAAAATCGCGGGTAATTCCAGCCGACATATCCGAATTAGGACCTTTAGGTCCATAAGACATTTCTCCACCTACCTTTATAGTTGTCCCGTTTGTACTTACAGTAACTGCTGATGTTGCCGTAACCGAATAATCTTTAATACTTCCAGTTCCATCGGTTGTAAGCGATCCACTTAGACCCAAAGAAGCGCCAATTTTAACATTGCCACCTGCAGTTTCAGCTTTGGGATTAATTTTAATTCCCCCGCCTATTGTCATTGCTTTAGAAAATTGGCTACCTTTATATGTAAATGAAATTTCAGGTGCCATTTGTATTGGAACAGTAACATTTAAGTTTAAAGTTGTTTTAGCACAAGAAACTCTTCCTTTCATAAAAAAGAAATCATAGTTGGTTCCATAAGCATCTATTTTTTTGTACAATGGGGAGGCCTCCGGAATTTCACCCGAATCGAATTGAGCCTTAGCTCCTTTATTTTTGAGGATTCTAGCATTTTCTGCCTTTGCGATTTCTTCTTTTTCTTTTGCAAAAGCGTCAGGATCACAACTGCAATCCCAATCATCATGATAGGAGAATGAACCATAAGACAATAAAATTGTATGCAAACTCCACGAAATAGCCGAATTAATGTTAGAACGTAATTCAGCTTCTTTTTGAATTCTGACCTCAGGATCCGAGATAAGAGCGATATGTCGGATCACGTCATAGTAATAAGCTTCTAATGCAGGTTTAATTTTTTGTGTGTAAGCAGGCATGATCAAATTTGTAGAAGAATTGAATGCAACCTCAGCAGTATTATTAAACAGATTAAAATATTTCACATGGATTGCATGCTCTTCTTTGCTTGGACCAGAATTTTGTCTAGCCACGAAATCCATGGTTAATCGAGAAAGACCTTCACTTGGGTTTAGTGAGTCTTCTCTAATTAATTCTTCTAGTCGTTTGTATTGTTTGTCGCCAAGAGCCTCAAGTTCTGCCATCCTCGCCTTTTCTAGCTCCCATATCTTTTTATTAGCTTTTTGAACAACATCGCTAACAGCTTTATAAATACGATTATTAATGGAATAAATATAACCGTTATACAAATGAGCTTTTCGAGTATAAACAGAGCCGTTGTGTTTCTGAATGATAATATTCATTGGATCAGCATATCTATCTGGATCTAATTGCAAGATTGCTAAGAATGGATCGATTGAAGCACCAATTGCCACAAGTGAAGCTGTTTTCTTTGTGGTCAAGTCTCGTTCCGCAATTGTATTCTGTTTTTGCAAATCGTCAACATTATTCATAAACTTTTCCATCCCCTCAATCTTAACGCTATTATCGTTTAATTTATCTTTATATTTCTCAGGATTTTTCATCGCATCATTTAAGTCGAAATCCAATTTAATATTCAGCCCCATACGAGAAGCCATATCAATTTGTTGGGTAACCATTAATGCGGAAGATGAAGATGAAAACTTAGCCATTGATTCTGAAAAATCTTTGAGTGCACAAATCCCAGCTGGAGACGAAATCGCTTTCAAAGAAGAAAACTGTTCAAGATATTTAAATGTTGGAGCCTCGAAACTACCTTCTGGAGCGAGATGCTCAACAAAATAAGTCATTTTGTTTCGTTCGCTTTGGTCGAGTTGCGACACAAAATCTGCTGACGTTAGTATAGGTTCCGCAGCCATAATTTTAATACCTTCTTGATAAACAGTTTCGGGAGTTTCTAACGTCAAATCGGTATATTTATCACTTTTTTCGAGGATTTTAGATGATTTAACAGCTTGTAGATATTTTTCTGGTCTGTCTAAATCATCATCTTCCATAATAGCCAATGCCTTATCCGGTTGATTAATGGCATGAAAATAAGCTGCTAATCCTAAAGCGGCATTCCAAGAATAAGGACTTATTTTTCGGGCCACCTGAAATAGAGACCGAGCTTCCTCCAACCTTCCCATATCAATATACAAATTACCTAAGTTTATCATTGGAATTAAACTCTCTTCATTCCACGAACTATCTTTCATTGATATTGACAATGCATATAAAAACACAGATTCTGCATCCTTTTGATATCCCGCAAGAATTTCTGGTTTCGACTTTGTTGGAATTAAAATTTCTCCATCAGTTTTAATTGCTACTGCAAAATTATTTGACGCAACATGACTTGAGGGATCAAGTTCAAACACCGCCGAGGATAATGCAACCATAAACGAAGCCGAATTAGAATATAATGTACTAGTTGAAACGTACATCGAGTACTTTTCTGCTTTTTTGGGGTCAGAATTAATTCCATCAAATTTGGGGTTCCAAGTAACAGCCTGAGCATATTTACTGAAATCGCTTGTAGCAAAATTCAGCTGAGCTGATTTATTTCGAATACTGGCAATTTTTAACACTTCTATTTTTGAAGGAGCATCTTTCTTTTTTGGCAGAATGTAAGGTTTAAGTTCCAATTCTCCATTTACTACCAATAACATAGCTTTTCTCTGAGCTTCAGTCCTACCAGAACCAAAAGGAGAATAATCGAATTTTGGTGATGAATTAGGAGTATAAGGAGGCACTTGAAACGGAGGAATACTAATTAATGTATTTAATTCTTGTGTTTCACTACCCAACCCCATATCATTAGGAATTTTTATACCCTGTTCTGCCATTATTTTTTTATACATCTCCATAGCTTCTGGAGGCATATTTGGTGGAAAGTTTTTTGGATTTTGTTGAGCAAAAACGGGAAAAAATACACCAATTACAAAGAAGATAAAAATTACTAACCTCATAGTATGCTGAAATAAAGTTTTAAAATTCGACTATATACTTTTGCAAATATATTAATTATAAATCATTTATTGTCAATTTTACCGGAATAAGCATTCTTAGTGGCACTAAATTATTTCTTAAGTTTCAAGCTATAAAAAATATAAAAATAACTAAAGCTAGATAAAAACATTGCGCCTCCAATCCCAATATATAATATTGATAAATACTCTTTTGGTATAGATGAGTGCCTTAAAGTTATTCCCATAGTCATCATAATGGCTGCTACAATATAAGTTTGCCAAGAAATAAATGAAAAAAAACATGATTTTACTCCTTTGGCTTTTATCCTTTCTATGTTTTTTGTTGCAAATTTTTTGAATTTAAATCGGGAGAAAAGTAATGCTAGTATAATTCCTCCTAAGATAATATATAATGTATTTTCTCCATTGTAATGAGCAAGCCAATGATATGCAAAATTACATAGCATAATGCCAACAGATAGCCATAATAAACCTGCAAGTATTAGTAAATATGTGCTTTTTATTGATGGGGTAAATTTATTTAAAGTCTTTGTAGTTTTCAAAATGATTGAATTGTTTTTAGTGATTTGCTCATATTTTAAACAAATAATCTTTTTAAAAGTTTAAAAATCCTTTTGATTAATTAATTTTGCATTTTTATGATTTTAAAGTATGAATTTTTATTAAAAATTGCCAAAAGAAAATATTCATAAATAGGAGGATGTTTATATGGCGAGTTCTCCCGAAAAATCGGGACAGACTAACTGATAATTAAATAATCAAAAAAAATAAGCAAATGAAAAGAGTAATGGTATTAACTGGTGGTGGCGATTGTCCTGGCTTAAATGCAGTTATAAGAGCTATTGTTAAACGTGCTGCTCAAGAGAAAGATTGGGAAGTAATAGGTTGTATTGAATCATTTAATGGTGTATTGAGAGAACCTACTGAAATTGTTGTTTTGGACGAAAAAACAGTTGCGGGTATTCATGTTCAGGGTGGAACTATTATAGGTACTGTTAATAAAGGCGGTCCTTTTGCTTGGCCAGTGAAAGACAATGAAGGTAAATGGTCAACAGTGGATCGCTCAGATGAAATGATTAGAAAACTTGGATATTTGGGTATTGATGCCGTTATCAATATTGGTGGTGATGGATCGCAACGAATTTCACAGAAACTTTTCCAAAAGGGTTTAAATATTATTGGTGTTCCCAAAACCATTGATAATGATTTGTCTGCCACAGATTTTACATTTGGATTTCAAACAGCAGTACAAATTGCTACTGAAGCTGTTGATAAATTAGTAACTACTGCTGCAAGTCATAACCGTGTTTTTATTTTGGAAGTTATGGGACGCGATGCTGGTTGGATTGCTACACATGCTGCTATTGCAGGTGGTGCGGATGTTTGTTTGATTCCTGAAATTCCATATGATATTGATAAAGTTGTAGAAAAAGTTAATTCAAGATATTATAAAGGTCGTGGTTTTTGCAATATTGTAGTTGCTGAAGGTGCTGCTCCCAAAGGTGGGCAATCAACTGGCGAAGATGTGCATGAAGTTGGAAATGAGCATATCAGATTGGGAGGAATTGGCGAAAAGTTAAAGATTGATCTGGTTAAAGCTGGTGTAGAAGCTGATGTGAGGGTTACTGTTTTGGGACATTTGCAAAGAGGTGGTATTCCAATGGCTTACGATAGGGTTTTGGCAACTGAATTTGGTGTTAAAGCTTTTGAAATGGTTTTGGATGGTCAGTTTGGTCACATGGTTGCATATCGTCATCCTAAAATTATTGCTGTTCCTTTTGAAGAAGCGATTACGCATCCCAAATTGGTTAAGCCTAAAGGCGATATCGTTAGAACAGCCAAAGGCATTGGTATTGAATTCGGCGATTAATTTATGATTTTTCTTTGTGTTGCAGAATAATTATTAATTTTTTTTATTAAAAATTAAATGATTCTGATTTGAAATATTAGTTTCTGCTTTTTAAGTTTCATATTATCAATAGTGTATTTTGTCCTTTTTAATGAAATTGTTAAAAATTTGATAGAAAAGTAATGATTTTGAACTTTTTTAGCATAAAATAGATTGTTAGAACAATGTTATTAATTCAAAAAAATAAAAAAATATTTTTCAGACCATTTTATTTTATTAAATTTGCTCATTCAAATCCGAATACTAAATTGATTTATATTTATAATTAATATTAAGTAGTTTTATTAAAAACAATTAAATTTTATCTATATTAAAATAGACGAAAACATAGTATAACAATGACAAGAAACAGAATTCAGAAACCAGCAGCAAATAGTTACGGAGGCCCGATTTATAGCTCTGTTTATGGTAAAAAAGCTCCCAAAAAACCAGGAATGAACCGACAAGCACCAAAGCGATATTATTATACTTCAGGTGATTTGGGTTTTGATAAGCAAAAATTTGCCTATATTGCTCATTTGATTAAGAGATTTAATGAATTTAAAAAGAAAGAATTGGGCAAAGAAAATATGGATTATTTTATCTTCGAGAACTCGTTGAAGAAAATTTTCTTTATTACCGACAGAAATCAGAGCATTTACCATTTGCCTGCTGATCAGTTTGAAATTTTGGCTGAATATATTCAAAAACGTATTAATGCAACCAAATTTGCGGTTACTTTAGGGAAAAATCATAAGAATTACTCAAGCTATGAGGAATATACCGAAAGACAATCGTAATTAATAATAACGAGGGACTTAATTTTTAAAAGAGATTAAGTCTTTTTTTTATAAAAAAAACAAGGTATTTGATTCGCTATTTATAATAAATAGTATAACTTCGCAGGCTATTAAAGCTTAAATTTAATTTAAATCACAAAAGTCTAAAAAACAAATCAAATGAAGAATATTTTAATCTTAGGTGCAGGATTATCTTCGTCCAGTTTAATAAAATATTTATTGGATAATTCAACCGAGCACAATTGGAAAATAAAATTAGGTGATGTATCTTTGGCTACAGCACTTCAGAAAATAAATAATCATCCCAATGGCGAAGCTTTTGAGTTTGATATTTTTAACGAAATTCAGAAGGATGAAGAAATTAAGAATGCAGATGCAGTTATTTCGATGTTGCCTGCCCGTTTTCATCCGATGGTAGCCGAAACTTGTATAAAGTATAAAGTTCATATGCTTACGGCTTCTTATGTGTCGCCCGAAATGAAAGCTTTGGATATGGAAGCTAAAAAATTAGGTATTGCCATGCTGAACGAATTGGGTGTTGACCCGGGTATAGATCATATGTCGGCTATGAAAGTAGTGGATAAAATAAAGGACGATGGCGGTAAAATGTTGGCTTTTAAATCTTCGACTGGTGGTTTGATTGCACCTGAATTTGATAATAATCCCTGGAATTATAAATTTACATGGAATCCGCGTAATGTGGTGGTAGCCGGACAAGGGGTTTCGCAATATATTGTTAATGGCAGCATTAAGTATTTGCCATATCATCAATTGTTTGATCGTGTGGAAAAAGCAACAGTGCCGGGCATGGGTGAGTTTGAGATTTATCCGAACCGCGATTCGCTGAAATACAGAGAAACTTACGATTTGCAAGATATTCCTACCATGTTTCGGGGCACTATGCGTCGTCCGGGATATTGCAGGGCTTGGAATATATTTGTGCAATTGGGTATGACTGATGATACTTACGTTGTTGAAAATTCAGAAAACATTACGTATCGTCAGTTTATCAACATGTTTTTGCCTTATGACGAAAACATGAGTGTAGAGGAAAAAATTGCCAATAAATTTAATTTGGCGATGGATTCGGATATTATGTTTCGTTTGAAATGGCTCGATTTGTTTGAAGACATTAAGGTTGGAATAAAAGATGCTACTCCGGCTCAGATATTGCAGAAAGTGTTGGTTGATAAATGGGTGCTTGGCGAAAACGACAAGGACTTAATTGTGATGCAACATACTTTTGATTATGAAAAGTCGGGTAAGAAGCACAGAATAGTTTCTTCGCTGGTGGTTATAGGGCAAGATACGGTTCACACAGCTATGTCGATTACGGTTGGCATTCCTTTGGCTATTGCTACTAAGTTGTTGTTGACCGGAAAAATTAAGGTTACAGGCGTTCATACTCCGGTTAAAAAAGAATTATATACTCCAATTTTGGATGAATTGGAAAGCTATGGTATTAAATTTACTGAGGAAGCGTTTGAAATTTAATGATGAATTATAAGTTATAAATGATGAGTGAAGAATGATGAATGATGCACAAAATTGTATTATTAACTCATTAACCTAATAACCTAATAACTTAATAACAAATAACTTAATAACAAATAACTTAATAACAAATAACTCATTAATTTAATAACTTAATTACTAATAACGAATAACTAATATTAGGATGGGAAAATACGGAAAATGGATAGGAGGGGCACTTGGATGGGCTTTTGGCGGACCTATAGGAGCTATGTTAGGTTTTGCGGTTGGTTCGATGGTAGATGGCGTTAGTGTAACTACTTCAGAAGGTGTTCAAACACAAAGAGGCGATTTTGTTGCCAGTTTGCTTGTGCTTACTGCTGCTGTGATGAAAGCCGATAAAAAGGTGATGAAGTCGGAGTTGGATTATGTTAAGCAATTTTTCATGAAACAATTTGGGCAGGCTGTTACCGAACAGCAAATGCTGATGTTGAAAGAAATTTTGAATAAAGAGATTCCGGTAAGAGAGGTTTGCTTACAAATTAAGCAAAATATGGATTATTCGGCTCGCTTGCAACTTATTCATTTTTTGTTTGGTGTGGCTGCTGCCGATGCTCAGGTTCATGCCGATGAAGTTGCCGTAATTGAAGAGATTGCCCGCTATCTGAATATTCAGATTAACGACATTAACTCTATAAAAGCCATGTTCTTTAAAGATACCGAGAGCATGTATAAGATACTCGAAATTAGTTCGGATGCCAGCGATGAGGATGTGAAGAAAGCTTATCGCAAAATGGCTGTAAAATATCATCCTGATAAAGTAAGTACTTTGGGCGATGATATACAAAATGCGGCTAAGGAAAAGTTTCAGCAGTTGAACAATGCTTATGAGGAAATTAAAAAGCAAAGGGGTATGGTGTAGGTTTTGAATGATGAATGTTTGATGATGAACGATGAATGAATAATAGTGTATTGAATAATATTTTTTAATAGATTGATAATATGAAAGCAAAATTAATTTTTAGTCCTGCATTTTGGGGTGTATTATTGGTGTTTTTGGGATGTACTTTTTTGGTTAACGAATTATTGAATATCGATATTCCGATATTTACCATCATTATTTCGGCATTTTTTATCTATTTGGGTATTATGCTTATAAGGGGTAAGTCGAATCAGAAAAAGATGGAAAATCTGAATATGTTTGGGAGTCATATACTTGATTATAGCGATAATTTGGACGATTATACCAATATTTTCGGCGAAGCCCGACTTGATTTAAGTAAAACAGAAATTACCGAAAATAAAACTATTGATATTAATTGTATTTTTGGCGATTTTAAGGTTAATCTTTCCGATACACTTAACTATCGTATTGAATCGAGTACCGTATTTGGCAAAACCCGTATCAGAGAAAAGGCTACTGAGGGTTTCGGCAATTTGATTTATACTCCATCGCATTTTGATGCTGCTAAGCCTTGTTTGATTATTAAATCGAATGTGGTTTTTGGTAATATAGAGTATTTCTGAAAAAACAAATAAATCAATTTAATAAACCCCGCCACGAGCGGGGTTTATTGTTTTAAGAAACTGATAAATTGATATAGCAACCCGATTAATAAATATCATATTATGATAAAT
>CAZWRD010000099.1:0-11943 GCA_964636105.1 uncultured Bacteroides sp. | reverse complement strand
TTTTTGTAACTTTAGCAGTTTTTGCCATATCTACTATTATTTAAACTTCTTAATTAATAATTACTAACGATTAACCTTTAGGTGCTTTTTTCTTGTTAGCAACAGTTTTCTTTCTTCCTTTTCTGGTTCTAGCATTGTTCTTGGTGCTCTGACCTCTTGAAGGTAATCCCAGACGATGTCTGATTCCACGATAACATCCGATATCCATTAAACGTTTGATGTTCATTTGTACTTCTGAACGAAGTGCACCTTCAACTTTTACTGAATCATTGATAATCGTACGAATCGCATTTTGCTCATCGTCATTCCATTCGTTAACTTTTTTGTTAACATCGATACCGGCTTCTTTTAAGATTTTTTGAGCTGTGGCTTTTCCAATACCAAAGATATAGGTCAAACCAATCTCTCCTCTTTTATTTTTCGGTAAATCTATTCCTGCAATTCTTGCCATAAAACTTTTGTATATTTTACAGATTAATTATTTTTGTTACCCTTGTCTTTGTTTATACTTAGGATTCTTTTTATTTATAACATAAATTCTTCCTTTGCGACGAACTATCTTGCAATCGGGCGTTCTTTTTTTAACAGATGTTCTGACTTTCATTATTCTTTTTTTTTATTTGTACCTGAATGTAATTCTTCCTTTTGTTAAATCATAAGGCGACATTTCAAGTTGTACCTTATCTCCCGGCAATATTTTAATATAATGCATTCTCATTTTGCCGGATATATGAGCAGTTATGATGTGTCCATTTTCCAACTCAACACGAAACATAGCATTACCTAATGATTCTATTACTGTACCGTCTTGTTGAATTGATGTTTGTTTTGCCATTTAGCTACTCTTTTAATTATTTAAACTTAATAAAACTTTTTCTATTTCCTCAAAACTTGAAAGTATTTCAGCTTGACCTTTTCTTACCACCACATTATGTTCGTAATGTGCCGAAACTTTACGGTCGGCTGTTCTTATTGTCCAACCATCGCGTTCTTGTATCACATTTCTGGCTCCCATGTTTATCATTGGTTCTATTGCTATAACCAATCCTGCATTTAATTTCATACCTGAACCTTGCTTACCATAATTTGGTATTTCGGGTTTTTCGTGTAATTTTCTGCCAAGTCCATGTCCAACCAAATCGCGTACAACTGAATATCCTAAACTTTCAACATAACTCTGTATTTCATAACCGATATCGCCTACTCTTTTGCCTTCTACTGCAGCACTTATGCCTCTGTATAAAGATTCTTTGGTAGCTTCCATAAGACGAATTTTATCTTCGCTTACATTGCCTACTGCAAAAGTATAAGCAGAATCGCCATAAAATCCATTTTTTAAAGTTCCGCAATCTATAGATGCAACATCACCATCTTGTAGAACTTTTTTACCAGGTATTCCATGAACAACTTCATCGTTTATTGAAATACAAAGTGTATGTTTAAATCCGTTGTAGCCTTTAAATCCAGGAACTGCACCATGAGCTCTTATAAACTCTTCTGCAATTCGATCAAGAAATAATGTATCTACTCCAGGTTTTATATGTTTAGCAACTTCCGCTAATGTTTTTCCAACAAGTAAAGAACTTTCTCTTAATAATTCTATTTCTTCTTCTGTCTTATAATGAATCATATCTTATTGAACTGAAACTTAAGAACCAATTCCTACAGCTGATCTTCCTTTAATTCTTCCTGATTTGGTAAGACCATCATAATGACGCATTAACAAATGACTTTCAATTTGTTGTAATGTATCTAATACAACACCCACTAAAATTAGCAATGAAGTACCACCATAAAACTGAGCAAATTGAGAGTTTATACCAAATAATCTAGCAATTGCAGGCATTACTGCAACAAAAGCTAAGAATAAAGAGCCAGGGAAAGTAATTCTTGACATTACTTCATCCAAAAATTCTGCAGTTTTCTTGCCAGGTTTAACACCAGGAATAAAGCCACCATTTTTCTTCATTTCTTCAGCCATTTGATTAGGATTGATAGTTACTGCGGTATAAAAATAAGTGAAAGCAATAATCATTACAGCAAATACAACATTATACCAAAATCCATTAAAATCAGAAAAAATCGAAACAAAACCTGTTAACGATTCTGATGAAGCAAATCCAGCAACAGTAATAGGAATAAACATAATTGCCTGAGCAAAAATGATAGGCATAACACCAGCTGCATTCACTTTTAAAGGAATATACTGACGAACACCACCATACTGTTTATTACCAACTATACGTTTTGCATATTGTACAGGAATTCTTCTAGTACCTTGTACTAATAATATGCAAACCAAAATTACTAGAACCAATACTACCAATTCTACAAGAAAAATTACCAAACCACCACCTTGTTCTTCCATTCTTGAAACAAATTCGCCAAACAAAGCAAAAGGTAATCTAGCTATGATTCCAATCATAATAAGTAATGAAATACCATTTCCAATACCTTTATCGGTAATTTTTTCGCCCATCCACATTACAAACAGAGTTCCTGCTGTAAGAATGATAGTAGAAGAAATCCAGAAGAAAGTAGAAGGAGATAAAACATTCGGATTAAAAGGAGAAATAGCTTCAGGAGGTAATTGATGAATAAGATTAGCAATATAACCAGGAGCTTGGAAAGCAGTAATAACAACTGTTAGCCATCGAGTAATCTGATTGATTTTTTTTCTTCCGCTTTCACCTTCTTTTTGCATTTTTTGGAAATAAGGCACAGCCATACCTAATAACTGCACAACAATAGATGCAGAAATATAAGGCATAATACCCAGAGCAAAAACAGAAGCATTAGAAAAAGCACCACCAGAAAACATATTAAGTAAACCTAATATACCTTCGCTGGTTTGACTTTGTAATGCACTTAATTGATTGGGATCAACACCAGGTAAAACGACGTAAGAACCAAACCTATAGATTAAAATAATACCGATTGTATAAAGAATTCTTTTGCGTAATTCTTCAATCTTGTTTATATTCCTAATTGTCTGTATAAATCTTTTCATGCAATAATTTATTAAATAGTTGTTGCTACACCACCGTTAGCTTCTATCGCTTTTATAGCTGTTTGAGTAAAAGCATGAGCTTTAACTTCTAATTTTGCTTTTAATTCACCTCTACCTAAAATTTTAACTTTGTCATTTTTAGATATTAAGCCATTTTGTTTTAAAACGTCAATATCAATAACTTGTAAATTATGAGTTTCGGCTAATTTTTGCAATACATCAATATTGATGCCACTAAATTCAACTCTATTGAAGTTCTTGAATCCAAATTTTGGAACTCTTCTGTAAATAGGCATTTGACCACCTTCAAAACCAATTTTTCTTGAATAACCAGATCTAGATTTAGCACCTTTGTGCCCTCTTGTAGAAGTACCACCTCTACCAGAACCTTGACCTCTTCCTATTCTCTTGCTTGATTTTACTGAACCTCTTGCCGGTTTAAGATTACTTAAATCCATATATCTTTAAAATTTAATATCGTTTTTGACTAAATTTCTTCAACTATCAATAAATGTTTAACTTTATTGATCATTCCTTCTACTTGCGGTGTCAATTCTTTTTCAACAACCTGATGCATTTTTTTTATGCCCAGTGCTACTAAAGTACGTTTTTGACGAGCTGGCCTGTCAATACCGCTTTTTACTTGTTTAATTCTTACTTTTTTCATTATTTAACCGATTAAAGGTAATTATTAACCATTAAAAACTTTGTCTAATTCAACACCTCTAAGTTTAGCAACCATATAAGGATCTTTAAGTTGAACTAAGGCATTTATAGTAGCTTTAACAACGCTATGAGGATTAGAAGATCCTTTTGACTTAGCCAAAACGTCTTTAATACCAACGCTTTCTAAAACTGCACGCATCGCACCACCTGCGATAACTCCTGTACCAGGAGCAGCTGGTTTAAGAAAAACTTTTGCACCACTATATTTACCAACTTGTTCGTGAGGTAATGTACCTTTTAAAACAGCAACTTTAACTAAATTCTTTTTAGCATCGTCAACTCCTTTTGCAATTGCAGAAGTTACTTCTTTTGCTTTTCCAAGTCCGTAACCTACAACACCATTTTCGTTACCAACTACAACAATTGCAGAAAAAGTGAAAGTTCTACCCCCCTTTGTAACCTTTGTTACCCTATTGATACTAACTAATCTGTCTTTAAATTCGATTTCGCTAGATTTTACTCTTTTTACGTTTATATCTGCCATAACCTACTAGAATTTTAAACCTCCTTCTCTAGCAGCTTCTGCTAAAGATTTCACTCTACCATGATACAAATAACCATTTCTATCGAAAACAACTGCAATTATACCTGCTTCTAAAGCTCTTTCAGCAATTGTGCGCCCAACGATTTTAGCTTCTTCAATTTTAGCTAGCTTTTTATCAGCTAATGCTTTTTCAATAGTTGAAGCTGCGGCTAAAGTTTTACCACATGAATCGTCGATTACTTGGGCATAGATTTCCTTGTTACTTCTAAAAACAGACAATCTTGGTCTTTCTGAAGTACCCAGAACTACTTTTCTGACTCTTTTTTTGATACGAAATCTTCTGAATTCTTTTCTATTCTTTAGTGCCATCCGTTTCGGATTTTTAACATTAATTATTATTTACTTGATGCAGCTTTACCAGCTTTCTTTCTTACAACTTCACCCATAAATCTAATACCTTTACCTTTGTATGGTTCAGGTTTCCTTAATGAACGAATTTTTGAAGAAACTTGACCTAACAATTGTTTATCAAAAGATTTTAAAATTATTGTAGGGTTTTTTCCTCTTTCAGCTGTTGATTCAACTGTAACTTCTTTTGGTAACTCCAGAAAAATATTATGAGAATATCCTAAAGATAATTCTAATAATTGTCCGGTTGCAACTGCTTTATAACCAACACCAATTATTTCCTGAACTGTAGTGAATCCTTCTGAAACTCCTTTAACCATATTGAATACCAAAGATCTGTATAAACCGTGCAATGCTCTATGACGATTTTGATCAGTTGGTCTTTCAATTGTTATTATGTTTTCCTCTGCTTTAATATTTACCGTAATTGCTGGATCGATAGTTTGAACTAAAGAACCTAAAGGTCCTTTAACTGTTACCACATTTTGTTCTGAAACTTTAACTTCGACACCTTTAGGCAATTGAATTGGTAATTTTCCTATTCTTGACATTTTTAATTCTCCTCAATTAGCTAATGTAACATAAAACTTCGCCGCCAATATTCTTTGTTCTGGCTTCTTTATCACTCATTACACCATGGGATGTAGAGAGTATTGCTATACCCAAACCATTCATAACTCTGGGTAAATTATCAGCGCCAACGTATTTTCTTAAACCGGGACTACTTACTCTGCTTAAAGAAGTAATTGCCGATACTTTTGAAACAGGATGATATTTCAAAGCAATTTTAATCATACTTGGCATTACCTCTTCTTCAAATTTGTAATTTAAGATATAGCCTTTATCAAATAAAATTTTGGTAATTTCTTTTTTTAACTTTGATGAAGGAATCTCAACAACCCTGTGTTTTGCCATCACGGCATTTCTGATTCTTGTTAAGTAATCTGCGATAGGATCAGTGACCATTTTATAATGTATTTAATTGTTACTTATTAAAAAAATTTACCAACTTGCTTTTGTAACACCTGGTATCAAACCAGCTAATGCCATTTCTCTGAAATTGATACGAGAAATTCCAAATTGACGCATATAACCTTTAGGTCTGCCTGTTAACTGGCATCTGTTATGCAATCTAACTGGAGATGAATTTTTTGGCAATTTCTGCAAACCGATGAAATCACCAGCTTCTTTAAGAGCAGCTCTTTTAGCAGCATATTTAGCTACTAATTTCTGTCTTTTTACTTCTTTTGCTTTTATTGATTCTTTTGCCATGTTACTGTTGTTTATTTTGGTTTTTAAAAGGTAATCCGAATTGTTTTAATAAAGCTAATGCTTCAGTATCATTAGTAGCTGTTGTTACAAAAGTAATATCCATACCACTAATTTTGCTTAATTTATCAATATTAATTTCCGGAAAAATTATTTGTTCAGTAATTCCAAAGGTATAATTTCCTTTACCATCAAAACCTTTATCATTAATCCCTCTAAAATCTCTAATACGTGGAATAGATACAGAAATTAAACGATCTAAAAATTCATACATTCTGTCGCCTCTTAAGGTAACTCTAACGCCTACTGGCATACCTTTACGCAATTTGAAATTTGAGATATCTTTACGTGATTTTGTAGATACAGCTTTCTGACCTGCAATCATAGACATTTCTTCAATACCATTATCGATTTGCTTTTTATCGGTAATAGCAGTACCAATTCCTTGATTTAAAGAAATTTTAACCAAACGAGGTACCTGCATTGAGCTTTTATATTTAAACTCATTCATTAAAGCAGGAACAACTTCTTCGGTATATTTGGTTTTTAATCTAGCTATATAACTCATTACTTGATTACCTCCCCTGATTTTTTGGAATAACGAACTAATTTTTCTGTTTTAGCATCCAGTTTTCTACCGATTTTAGTAGCATTACCTTTAGAATCTACTACCATCAAATTTGAAATATGTACCGGTGCTTCTTGTTTTAAAATACCACCCTGAGTATTTTTAGCATTAGGTTTGGTATGTTTAGAAACCATATTAATTCCTTCAACAATGGCTTTATAATCTTTAGTTTCCACTATAAGAACTTTGCCTTGCATTCCTTTGGAATTACCTGCTATAACCTTAACGGTATCACCCTTTTTTATATGTAATTTAGGTTGCATATACTTTTTTATTAAACATTAAAGCACTTCGGGTGCTAATGAAACTATTTTCATAAACTGTTTTTCTCTTAATTCTCTGGCAACAGGTCCAAAAATACGAGTACCTCTCAATTCTTCGGTAGCAGTAAGCAAAACAATTGCATTGTCATCAAATCTGATATAAGAACCATCACTTCTTCTAACTTCTTTTTTTGTTCTAACTACTACAGCTTTAGAAACTGTTCCCTTTTTAACATTACCAGAAGGTAGTGCATCTTTGATGGTAACAATTATTTTGTCACCTACAGAAGCATATCTTTTTCTAGTTCCTCCCAGTACTCTGATACACAAGGCGCTCTTAGCCCCACTGTTATCAGCAACAATCACTCTAGATTCTTGTTGTATCATAACTATTTTGCTCTTTCAATTATTTCAACTAATCTCCAACACTTGCTTTTGCTCAATGGTCTTGTTTCCATGATCTTAACAGTATCGCCTTCGTTACATTCATTATTCTCATCATGAGCCATAAATTTGGAAGATTTTTTAATAAACTTTCCATATTTAGGATGTTTCACTTTTCTTTCGATAATAACAGAAATAGATTTATCCATTTTATTACTAACGACTAGACCGATTTTTTCTTTTCTTAATGATCTGCTTTCCATCTTTATTTAAGATTTCTATTTGTAAAATATTACGCTTTTGCAATTATTTCGTCCAACTCTCTTTTTCTGAGTTCTGTTAAAATCCTTGCAATCGTTTTACGATATTGTTTAATTACATTTGGATTTTCCAAAGGAGAAACAGCGTGATTCATTTTTAATTTAGAAAGTTGATTTCTTTCTTCGTCTAATCTTTCTTTCAATTCCTGAGTAGAAAGTTCTCTGATTACTTCTTGTTTCATTGCTGTACTTATATTGATTCTTCAACAAAATCTCTTCTTACTACTAACTTTGTGCTAATTGGTAATTTTTGAGCAGCAAGTCTTAAAGCTTCTTTTGCGATTTCGAAAGATACTCCTTCTGCTTCAAACAAAATTCTGCCTGGTGTAACTCTGGCTACAAAATATTCTGGAGCACCTTTACCTTTACCCATACGAACCTCTGCAGGTTTCTTTGTAATAGGTTTATCTGGAAATACTCTGATCCAAATTTGGCCTTCACGCTTCATGTAACGAGTTACTGCTTGACGTGCTGCCTCTATTTGTCTTCCTGTTATCAAACATTCTTCCAATGCCTTTATACCGAATGATCCGAAAGCAAGTTGGCTGCCGCGTTTTGCGTTGCCTTTCATCTTGCCTTTCTGCATTTTCCTGTATTTGGTCTTTTTTGGCTGTAACATTTTTATTTATTATTATAATGTTTAAACTCTTTTTTAATTAATCAGAAAATACTAAGATCTTCTTTTTCTATTATTTGGTCTTTGTCTTTGATTTCCACCACCTTGGAATGTTGGTTTGTCTTTGGCAACTGTTGTAGTTGGTACCAATTCCTTTTTACCGTAAACCATTCCTTTACAAATCCAAACTTTAATACCAATTCGTCCGTAAGTAGTATGTGCTTCAGCTGTAGCATAATCAATATCTGCTCTTAGAGTATGTAATGGAGTACGTCCTTCTTTATATTGTTCGCGACGTGCCATTTCTGCTCCACCAATTCTACCAGAAATCAAAACTTTTATTCCTTCAGCACCAATTCTCATTGAAGAAGCAATAGCAGTTTTTATAGCTCTACGGTATGAAACTCTACCTTCAATTTGTTTTGCAACAGTTGCAGCAACTATAATTGCATCTAATTCAGGACGTTTAATTTCAGAGATATTGATTTGAACTTCTTTGCTAGTAAGTTTTTTCAACTCTTCTTTTAGTTTATCAACTTCCTGACCACCTTTTCCGATAATTAAACCCGGACGAGCAGTATTAATAGTTACAGTAACCAATTTTAAAGTACGCTCAATATTAATTCTTGAGATGCCTGCTTTAGCTAAACGAGCATTTAAGTACTTTCTTATCTTATTGTCTTCGATAAGCTTTGGTGCAAAGTTTTTTCCGCCATACCAATTAGAATCCCAGCCTCTGATGATGCCTAATCTGCTACCTATTGGATTTACTTTTTGTCCCATTTATTCTTGTTTAATGTGTTTTTACTATTAATTAATTATTATCTGTTTTTTCAGCAACAGAACTTCTGCTATCCAATATCATAGTAATATGACTAGAGCGTTTTCTGATACGGTGAGCTCTTCCTTGAGGTGCAGTTCTAATTCTTTTCAATTGTCTGCCACCATCAACAAATACTTCTTTAATATATAAATTGCTATCTTCAATACGAATACCTTCGTTTTTACTTTGCCAATTGGCAATTGCTGAAAGTAACAATTTACGTAATTTTATTGCAGATTCTTTTGAGCTATATTGTAAGGTGTGTAATGCTTTTTCAACATTTACGCCACGGATTAAATCAGCCATTAATCTTGTTTTCCTTGGAGAGGAAGGATTATTGGTTAATTTAGCAAAGTATAAAGATTTTTTTGCTTCTTTTTCCTTTTCTGCTCTGATATGTTTCCTTGATCCCATTTCTTATTATTTTTTGCCTTTGTCTTTATTACCTGCATGACCTCTAAAAGTTCGTGTAGGAGCAAATTCGCCTAATTTATGACCTACCATATTTTCTGTTACATATACAGGTATAAATTTATTCCCGTTATGAACTGCGATTGTTTGTCCTACAAAGTCAGGAGAAATCATTGATGCTCTTGACCAAGTTTTGATAGCTACTTTTTTATTGCTTTCGATAGCTTCAAGAACTCTTTTCTCTAACTTATACTCTATATAAGGACCTTTTTTTAATGAACGACTCATAGTAAAGTGTGTTTAAATCTTAATTATTTCTTACGTGAAACGATGATAAATTTGTTAGATTCTTTTTTCTTAGATCTAGTTTTATAACCTTTAGCAGGCATACCTTTTCTTGATCTTGGATGACCTCCTGATGAACGGCCTTCACCTCCACCCATTGGGTGATCAACAGGGTTCATTACCACACCTCTAACTCGTGGTCTGCGTCCTTGCCAGCGAGATCTTCCAGCTTTTCCAGATACTTCAAGGCTATGATCAATGTTTGAAACCATACCTATTGTAGCTTTACAACTTTGTAAAATCATGCGTGTTTCACCTGATGGCATTTTTACAATTGCATATTTATTGTCTCTCGACATTAATTGTGCATATGCTCCAGCACTACGGCTTAATTTTGCACCCTGACCTGGTTTTAATTCCAAATTATGAATAATTGTTCCAAAAGGAATTTCACTTAAGAAAAGTGTATTTCCAATTTCAGGTGCAACGCCTTTACCAGACATAACTTGTTGACCCACCTTTAATCCATGTGGAGCAATGATATAACGTTTTTCACCGTCAGCATAAAATAATAAAGCGATACGTGCAGTTCTGTTTGGATCGTATTCAATCGTTTTTACAGTTGCAGGTATGTTTTCTTTATCACGTTTAAAATCAATTATTCTATACGCTTGTTTATGACCTCCGCCTAAGTAACGCATTGTCATTCTACCGGTATTATTACGACCACCACTTCTTTTCTTTGGAGCAAGTAAACTTTTTTCCGGTGTAGCAGTAGTTATTTCGTCAAAAGCGCTAATAATTTTAAAACGCTGACCTGGTGTTGTTGGTTTAAATTTTCTAAGAGCCATTTCTTTTCTTTAAATATTGCTATAAAAATCAATTGTTTCTCCTGCAGCTAAGGTTACAATAGCTTTTTTAAACGCACTGGTTTTACCATTGATAAAACCGGCTTTGGTATATCTTGATTTTGTTTTACCAGAATAAATCATGGTATTAATCATATCTACCTTTACGCCATACAAGCTTTCAACTGCTTTCTTTATTTCAATTTTATTTGCCTTCCTGTTGACTATAAATCCATAGCGATTTGTCATTTTTTCGCTAATGGTTGTCATTTTTTCAGTTATTAGTGGCTTTATAATAATGCTCATTTTGTATTAGCTGTTATGTTTTTTTATTATAAAATATTATGCTTCGTTCTGAATTTTATTAAATTCTGCTATTGAACTTTCCAAAAACATGATATTTTTTGCATTCAAAATATCGTAAGTGTTTAAATCTGTTACATTTACGACTTTCACGTTACCCAAATTACGGGACGACAAATATACGCTTTTATTTGATTCAAACAACACTAAAAGTGTTTTTTTATCAGAAATTTTAAAATTATTTAAAATTTCGATAAAATTTTTGGTTTTTGGTGTTTCAAAACTAAAATCTTCAACAACTAATATGTTGTTTTCTTTAGCTTTATAACTCAAAGCAGATTTTCTAGCTAATCTCTTTAATTTTTTATTTAATTTGAAACTATAATCTCTTGGTCTTGGTCCAAAAACTCTACCTCCACCAACAAAAACTGGTGAATTGATATCGCCTGCACGGGCTCCACCTGTACCTTTTTGTTTTTTAAGTTTCTTTGTACTTCCTGATACTTCTGATCTGTCTTTCGATTTATGAGTACCCTGACGTTGGTTAGCCAAAAATTGTTTTACATCAAGATAAATTGCATGATCATTTGGTTCAATACCAAAAACAGAATCATTTAACTGAACCGATCTATCGGTTTTGTTACCGTTTGTGCTATATACTACTAACTCCATCTTTCTATAATTACATATGAACCTTTAGGACCAGGAACTGATCCTTTTACTAAAATTAAATTCTTTTCCAAAACGATTTTAACGATTTGAAGGTTTATCATTTTGCGACGATTGCCACCGGTTCTACCAGCCATACGTAAGCCTTTAAATACTCTAGATGGCCATGATGATGCACCAACTGAACCTGGAGCTCTTAATCTGTCATGTTGACCGTGAGTTGCATCACCAACTCCACGAAAACCGTGTCTTTTTACTACACCTTGAAAACCTTTACCTTTGGTAGTTCCTACTACATCGATATATTCACCTTCTATGAAAATATCTGCTAATAAAACATCTCCAAACTGTTTTTGATGACCTGCTTCAAAACGGGTAAACTCATAAACCATTTTTTTAGGAGTTGTACCTGCCTTTTTGAAATGGCCTTTTAAAGCATTGGTTGTATGCTTTTCTTTCTTTTCATCAAAAGAAATCTGAATGGCTTCATAACCAT
>CAZWRD010000098.1:0-11951 GCA_964636105.1 uncultured Bacteroides sp. | reverse complement strand
CCGCCCAAAGGAGGGTTTAATTTCGAAACTTTTACTTCAGCTTTTATAACTCCCGGAAACTGAACATAAAGTTCATCCAAAATACGTTTTCCAACATTTTCTAATAGCTTCGATTTAATTTCCATTTGTTTTTTAATCATTTGATAAACACTTAAATAATTGATTGTTAAGTGTAAATCATCATTAGTAGCAGCTTCATCTACATTTGCTTCTATAGTTAAATCTACTCTGAATTTTGTGCCTATGATTTGTTCTTCTTTAAAACAACCATGATATGCAAAAAATTCCATACCTTCCAATTTTATTAATGACATTGTATTTGATATTCAGTTATTTATTATTTTTTTTATAAACATCAAACCTAAGAATTTTTTTTCAATATTTGCGAATGTTTGAAAAAAATATCTCGAATTAGTAATAAATCCTTAATTTTGTGCATCAAAAATTTTAGTCATGCAAGAAAATACTACCAATGTAAATAATAAGCCAACGCTTAATTTTATAGAAGAAATTGTTGAAACAGATATTCAAAATGCAAAAAACGGAAGCAGAGTACATACTCGTTTTCCACCAGAACCCAATGGTTATCTGCATATTGGCCATGCAAAATCTATATGTCTTAATTTTGGATTGGCAAAAAAATATAATGGAAAATGCAATTTGCGTTTTGATGATACCAATCCAACCAAAGAGGATGTTGAATATGTTGACTCTATACGCGAAGATGTAAAATGGCTTGGTTTCAACTGGGATGGTGAGTATTACGCTTCTGATTATTTTGAGCAGTTGTATGAATGGGCTATTCAGCTTATCAAAATCGGTAAAGCTTATGTTTGCGATTTAACTCAGGAACAGATGAGTGCATATCGAGGTACACCTACCAAACCCGGAACAGAAAGTCCTTTCAGAAGCCGTAGTGTAGATGAAAATCTTGATTTATTTACACGTATGAGAAATGGTGAATTTCCAGATGGAAGCCGTGTATTGCGTGCAAAAGTTGATATGTCGTCACCTATTATGCATATGCGCGATCCAATTTTATATCGCATCATTCATACAGATCATCATCGTACTGGCGATAGTTGGTGTATTTATCCAATGTATGATTATGCACACGGGCAAAGCGATTCTATTGAAGGTATTACCCATTCAATCTGTACTTTAGAATTTGAAGTACATCGTCCGTTGTATGATTGGTTTATCAAAACTTTGGAAATACATGCACCACAACAAATTGAATTTGCACGACTTAACATAAGTTATACTTTGATGAGCAAACGTAAATTGCTTGAATTGGTAAACGAAAAATATGTAAGCGGCTGGGACGATCCACGTATGCCGACTATTTGCGGAATCCGTCGCAGAGGTTACACCCCTGAATCTTTAAGAAATTTTGCCGAATTAATTGGGGTAGCCAAACGCGATAATGTGATTGATATCGCCCTTTTAGAGCATTGTATCCGCGAAGATCTGAATAAAAAAGCCATGCGTGTAATGACGGTTTTAAATCCATTAAAAGTTGTGATAGACAATTATCCTGATACTACAGAAGAAATGGATGCCATCAATAATCCGGAAGATGAAACAGCAGGCAGTCGTAAAGTTCCGTTTTCAAAAGTTATTTACATTGAGCGTGATGATTTTATGGAAGAACCTTCAAAAAAATATTTCCGTTTGTCGCCGGGTAATGAAGTTCGTTTGCGTTATGCCTATTTTATTAAATGCGAGAGCTTTGTAAAAGACGAAAATGGTGAAATAACAGAAGTTCATTGCACTTACGATCCGGCATCACGAGGTGGAAATTCGCCAGATGGTAGAAAAGTGAAAGGAACTATTCATTGGGTTTCGGCACAACATGCGGTTGATGTTGAAGTTAGACTGTTTGAGCGATTGTTTAACGCTTATGATCCTGAAAATTATCCCGAAGGAGGAAGTTACAAAGATAACCTTAATCCAGATTCATTAAAAGTGATTAAAAATTGCAAAGCAGAGCCTTATCTAAAAAATGTTCCTGTTTTGAGCAGTTTTCAGTTTGAACGTTTGGGCTATTTTTGCGTAGATCAAGACGCTAAAGAAGGGAAAATGGTTTTCAACCGTACTGTATCTTTAAAAGATTCTTGGGCAAAAATTGAGAAAAAAGGAGAATAATTGAATTGATTTTTAATTTATAATTATTTGAAAATAAATACATAAGAAAAGATATTTATTTTCGCTTTTACTATTTATTTTTATTAATTTTGTAGAAAAAAACGTATGTTGTCTTCTTTAAATTTAAATATTGAATTTAATCAATTACTCACAGTTATCAAGCAATGTGATGTTAATCAAAAACTTGCTATAGTTAAAGCGATAGAAAAGGACACTTTTAAAATCAGATTTAAAGAACTAATAGATGAGTTAAAAGTAAACGATATTACTATTGACGAAATTAATGAAGAGGTTGAAATAGTGAGAAAAGAAAGATACAATTCTAAGAAAAAGTAAAAAATGAGAATTGTAATTGATACCAATGTATTTGTAATTGGTTTAATTGGAAAAGGAAATCCAAAACTTATTGATCTTCTTACAGATAATAACTTTGTAGTTTTATTTAGTAATGAGTCATACAATGAATTGATAGAAGTAATTAATCGTCCAAAATTCAAAAAATTATTTACTTCAGAACGAATCTTTCGTTTACTTGAATTATTAGATGTTATAAAAGAAATAGTTGAAATTAGCTCAAATACTGATATTTGCAGAGATGCAAAAGACAATTTTCTTTTAGATTTAGCAAAAGATGGAAATTCGGATTTTATAATAACTGAAGATTTTGATTTACTTGTTTTAAACCAGTATTATAATACGAAAATAGTTAAATATCAGCAGTTTATATATCAGATAAACATCTGATATTAAACTGAAAGAATAAAATAAAAGCCTTGTAAATAATTATTTACAAGGCTCTTATTTTTTATGATGTTTAAGATTATTTTCTGAATTCCTTAGGCTTAACAATTGTAAAAGTTCTGATAATATTAAATCCAAAGAACACGTCACCTTTATTCCATTTGCCTTGAGTTTCGGTTATAAAACCTCTTTCAAATAAAGGTTGTGAGTTTGTAAAAAATAATTGGAAAACATGTCCACCTGTTTCAATATCAACACCTAATGAAAGGGAATTGTCGAAATCATCGGCAGTTTGACCTGGCATTAAATAATAATATTCGGCATTTATTGAAAATCTTTTAGTTAGTTTATATCTTCCTCCGGCACCCATTGCAAAAATATTATTTTGGTCAATTACACGTTTTACCAGATTCTTATGCACAAAAGAGGGTGCTAGTTGTAATGACAAATTGTTATTAAACTTTCTGGCAATAAGTATTTGATTAACGAATGATAATCGTGAACTAAAAAAGTTTTCTCTGCTAGGATCATCCCACTTTAAAGTATTAACTGCCATGCTTCCAAAATAAGAAACCGAAACAGGCATTTTCTGATTATCTTGTCTTAAAATCTTATACTTAACAAAGCCATCAATGGTTTTCTGGTAGGTGCTTCTGCCCAATCCAAGTTCTATTTTATCGGTTAAACCATATTCTAAGCCCAATCTGATTGTTGATTGATCAAGACCCCAAAAATTATATGAACCTTCATTTATTCTTCCAAAATGATGGGATATTATAAAATTCATATTTCCTTTAGCAACATTTTCAATAGATTGACCTATAATAAGATGTGTGGTTTTAAATGTTGCGGTAGTATATTCTTTTGATGATGGATCTCCCAACATATCTAATAAATCCTGTGATTTTGCACTTTGTGTAAACAAACAGGCTAAAAGCAAAAATAAAGATGTAATTTTTTGCATAAATGAATTTTAGTTAAAAATTAATAGCATTTTTTTTATTTGATTTTATCTAAACCAACATTTACAGTTATTTCTATACTTTCCGAAATATTATTAATCACAGTATTAGGAATTTTGATACCATAGTCTTTTAAAAGCAATGAAAATTTTGCCGATGCAATAATTTTACCATCTTTTACTTCAATATTGCCAGGGCTTTTTACATTCTTAGTAACACCATGTATTTTTAAATCACCTTCAACCATAGCTTTGTATTTGCCATTTTTAGTAAAGTTAATTTCACTAAGGTTAGTTACTTTGCCTTTGAAACTGGCATCAGGAAATTTATCTGATTCTACATAATTTTCGTTGAAATGCTCCTGCATCAAAGCTTTTTCAAATAAAAACGATTTCATCAATAATTTAAAAACCAGGTCGCCTGTTGTAATATCCAATGCTGAACTAACTTGATTATTAACAGCTTCTATTTTCTCGGCTTTGGTGTTGGAGAAAAAAGATATTTTGCCATTTTTAGTCAAGTATTTTTGTCCGAAAGCACTACCCGAAATCATAAGTAGTATTATTGTAAATTTTATTATGTTCTTCATTTTTTGTATATTTAATTATTATTTAGTTATTTAACGATTACACATTTTTCAAAGATTATATCTGATCCTTGTTTTCCAATGCATAATCCCTTTATTTTTACTGGCGATGAACCCTCAATTTTTTTAGTTTCCTCATTGAATTTGAATAACATGCTGCATCTTATTCCACCATCGGCTTCTAATTCTGCAAAAAGGTCATCCGTATTTGTTTGGCTAGTGTCATTTTTTTGCGAAAAAACGGCAACTACCAGTGAATCTGAAGGGGTTTCAATTTTTGAAATTAATCCACTTATTTCAATAACTTTGTCAACATACAGCGAATCAGCTAAGTTATTGTTTTTAAATTCAGTATATAATTCATCTGCTTTAAAAGAATATTCTGCTTTCGCATTTTCAATATCTTGATGTGGTTTATTTATATAAAACTTAAAAACCAAAACTGCTGCTATTATTCCGGCTATAGCCAGAATTAATATGATTTTAATCCATTTTCCCATTTTCTAATTATTTGGCATTCCCGAATCTATCCATTTTTTAATTTGTTTTATACTACATTCGTCCATCAAACCGCTTGGAGGCATCGGATTAGTAGTGCTAGTAATACGTTGATAGAAATTTTTCGAATTTATGGCAGTAACTATTTGAGCGTGATTTTCTAAATTCAAATTTCCATTTGGTGTAGTTCCGCTATGGCAACTTACACATTTAGATTGAATTATAGGTGCAATAGTTTGATTAAAAGTTACGTTACTTAAATCGCAGTTTGCTGTTGTAAAACGGTACAAGGTTTCTTCGTTGTCATCATAGCAAGCGTTTAAAAGCAAAAAAGATACCAAAGTGATTGATAGGAATTTGATTATTTTCTTCATGATTATTAATTATTAAGTTTACCAGCTTGAATCCATTTTTCTATTTGTTTGATTTTGCAATCGGAGAGTTTTGCTGCCGGTGGTTTTGGCATAGGATTATTTTGGTAGGTAATATCTGATAAAATTAAATCTGCATTATCAAATATATTTTGATAAGTAGCCAATGGAATATCGCTATTGGCACCATGACATCCCAAACAATTTCTTTTAATAATAGGATTAACAGCCGCCGAAAAAGTGAAAATATTTGTATCGCATACACACGAATTGTTTAAAGCTCCTTGTTTTATCCAACCATAAATTAGCGTTACTTGTTCAAGGTTTAATGGTGCATCTGGAGGAGGTGGCATTTCGCTTCCGATTGCATATTTGTACAATTTGCTATTAAGAGGATCTCCAGCTCGAACTAACTTCATAATATTGTTGTAATTACTTAAATCAGGATCTTCATCACCTCCTGTATGACATCCGCTTTTTGCACAATTAGATTGTACTAATGGTAAAATTTCATCTTCGAAACAAATTCCCGAAGGCACTGTGTTTTCGTCAATTATTGGTGGCGTTGCTTCATGCTTGCACGAGACAAGTAAAAAAACCATAAAAATTACAAAAGGAGTAAAGAATTTTGATAAAATATTCATATGTAATTTGAAATTTATTATTTGAAATTAAAACATTATAAACAAAAAAAAGTCTTAAAAATTAGTTAATTTGTAACAATTCTAAATAGCAGTATGCTTATGTTTAAGATTTGCAAATAGATATGCTTATCTGTTTTTTTCTTTAATGATTTCTTTTTTTTGAATCAAATTATATAATTCATCTAATTTTGGAAGAATTACAATTTCGATACGGCGGTTAAGAGCTCTTCCTTCTTTTGTTTCGTTTTTTGCAACTGGCGAAAATTCACTTTTACCTGCCGAAACAATTTGAAGTGGCTTAACTTTATAGTTTTCAGTTAAAATTCTAACTACACTATTTGCTCTTGAAACACTTAAATCCCAATTGTCTTTAAAACAATTTGTTTTAATTGGAATACTATCGGTATGCCCAATAATCATAATATCCAAACTTGGTTGTTCATTGATAACACCGGCTAAAGCACCTATAGCTTTTTTACCTCTTTCATCTAAGTCTGAACTGCCTGAAGGGAATAAAAGTTTGTCAGCCAATGATATATAAACTCTTCCATCTTTCATTTTTACCGAAAGCTCGTCTTTTTTAAAACTAACCAATGCATTATTTATTTTGCTTAATACATCTTTAAGTATATCGGTTTGCTTTTTCGATATTGAATCTAATTCAATGATTTTCTTTTCACGCTCTCTTAAATCGTCGTTTTTCTTTTTAAGCTGTAAATTTAATTTTTCTTTTTCCGAAAGATTTGAAGTAATCATCATATCATATTCTTTTACTTTATTTTCAAAATCTCTGATTTGAGCATAAAGTGCTGTGGTATCGTCTTCTAATAGGCGAATTTTCTTTTTCAGGAATTCAATTTGTTTGTTAAGAGCTGTTTTTTGTTCATTTAACATAAGTTCTCTTTCAATACACGAAAGTCGTTCATTTTCAGTATTAACAAATTTCTTTTTACTTACACAGGATGCAAGTAAAGTTATAATTATCAACAATACAGATAATTGTAATTTGAATTTAATCATGATTCATCCTCCTTTTGTTTTATGTTTTTGGAATTACAAACCTACAAATTTTTTATGAAAATTAATGAAAAATTGAGATTTTTTTTCTTTTTTTGATAAATTTAAAAAATAAGTGTTACTTTTGAATTGAATTTTAAATTAGTTTTCATAAAAATTTAATATTACATAGCTATGAAAGGGATTATTTTAGCCGGTGGCTCAGGAACCAGATTGCATCCATTAACTATTGCAGTGAGCAAACAATTGATGCCAATATACGACAAACCAATGATTTACTATCCTTTATCTGTTTTGATGATGGCTGGAATCAGAGAGATTTTAATTATTTCAACCCCAACCGATTTGCCTAATTTTGAAAAATTATTGGGCGACGGGCATCAGATTGGATGTAAATTCAGTTATAAAGTTCAGGAAGTACCAAATGGACTTGCTCAGGCTTTTGTTTTGGGCGAAGAATTTATTGGTAAAGATAAAGTTGCTTTAATTCTGGGCGATAATATATTTTATGGCAGTGGATTACAAAAATTAATTCAGGAAAATAATGATCCCGAAGGTGGTGTTGTTTTTGCTTATCATGTTTCTGATCCTCAGCGTTATGGTGTTGTTGAGTTTGATAAAGATAACAATGCAATTTCGATAGAAGAAAAACCAATGGAACCAAAATCAAATTATGCTGTTCCGGGTTTGTATTTTTATGATAATTCAGTAGTTGAGGTTGCAAAATCAATTCAACCCAGCAAACGTGGCGAATACGAAATAACTGATGTTAATAAATATTATCTTGAAAATGCTAAATTGAAAGTAGGTATCTTAAGTCGTGGAACTGCATGGCTAGATACCGGAACGTTTGCTTCACTTTTGCAAGCTTCGCAATTTGTAGAAGTTATAGAGCAAAGACAGGGACTTAAAATCGGTTGCATCGAAGAAATTGCGTACCGTCAAGGTTTTATTGATAAAATGCAATTAATAGATGTTGCACGACCTTTATTAAAAAGCGGTTATGGAGATTATCTGTTGCAACTATTAAAATAATTATAATTAACAAAATTAAATAAATAAGAACGCTAACAAGATTGAAAATTTTGTTAGCGTTCTCGATTAAAATAATCTTATAATGTTCACGATTAAAGAATTACAAAATAAAATTGATTTAACTTTATCTGCTCAAAAATTTGAAGGAAATCCTCCATTACTTTATGAACCAATTAAATACACGCTTTCGCAAGGAGGCAAGCGATTAAGACCTTTATTGACTTTGCTGGCTTGCGACATGTTTGAGGGAAATATTGAAGAAGCTGTATATCCGGCAATTGGACTAGAAATTTTTCATAATTTTACACTTCTGCACGACGATATTATGGATAAAGCTCCCATCAGACGTGGAAAAGAAACGGTTTATAAAAAATGGAATACCAATATTGCGATACTTTCGGGCGATACCATGTTTGCTTTGGCTTATGAATTTATGCTTAATACAGATAATAAGGTAATTCCTCAGATTTTACCAGTTTTAAATCAAACAGCCAGAGAGGTTTGTGAAGGACAACAGTTTGATATGGATTTTGAAACTCAAGCAAATGTTTCTATCGCCGATTATATTGAAATGATTAGGTTAAAAACCGCAGTTTTGCTGGGTGGAAGTCTTAAAATTGGTGCTTTAATAGGAGGGGCAACTCCAGAAAATGCTGATTATCTTTATAATTTTGGAATAAATATCGGTTTGGCTTTTCAATTAAAAGATGATTTACTGGATGTTTTCTCAGATGTGGAGAAATTTGGTAAAATGACAGGAGGGGATATCCTTACCAATAAAAAGACATTTTTATACCTTAAAGCCTATGAATTGGCTAAAAATGAGGATTTACAAAATTTGAATTATTATTTCAATCTTGCTGAAAGTGATGGAACTCAAAAAATTAATGGTGTAAAATCTGTTTATAATGCATTGAATATTGAACAGTTAACTATTGATAAAATGAAGAATTACTATGATTTGGCTTTATTGGAATTTAATAAAATAAAAATTTCAGAAGACAAAAAGCGAAATCTCCTTGATTTTGCTAAGTTATTAATGGATAGAGAGTCGTAATTGATTTCGCTGTAAAATTATACCTATATAAAATTTTCAATTCAAAAATAAAATCTAATTCAAATGAAATATCTTTTCTGTATTTTTTCTTTCTTTCTTGCAAATAATTATTTGGTAAAATCGCAGGATACAATCAATCTAAGGGAAGTTGTGATAAACGATAAAACTCAAACAATTAGTGTTTTACAGAAAGTTAAACCTATTTCAATAATATCCATTGAAAATATTCAGTTTTTATCATCATCTAAAGGTTTACCAGAATTGGCTTCAAGAGCAAATGGTGTTACATTTACAAATGGTGGTGGCGGAGTTGGAGATGGTCAAATCAGGATGAGAGGGTTTAATCATTCAAATATCTTAGTTTTGATAAATGGAATACCTGAAAGTGCTCCAGATGATGGTTGGATTTATTGGTCAAATTATATTGGATTAGAGGATTTTGCAAAGGAAATCCGGATTGAACCCGGGCTTGCTAACTCCCATTATTTAAGTGCACCTGGAGGGACGTTAAGTATTAACACGATATGCGGAGAAGAGAAAAAAGAAATCACAGCCGGATACAGTACTAGTTTATTGAGTGGAAATAAATTTCTGTTTCGTTTATCTTCCGGCCGATTAAAAAATAACTGGTCTTATGCAGCTGGGTTTTCCAGAAATTCAGGCAATACATATATTGATGGTTCTAAGATAGATGGCTACAGCTATTATTTCGGTGCTTCTAAAATATTAAAAAATAAAGACAAACTGGAATTCAGGTTTTTCGGAAATCCCCAAACCCATTGGCAGAATGGAGAAATGCAGCGAGATACAAGCTATCAGAAATATGGAAATACGTATAATTCATCCTGGGGCTATCAAAATGGTACAGAAAAAACGGCTGCCACTAATTTTTTCTTCAGAACTGCAGCTAATCTGAAATATATACATACCATAAATTCAAAAAGTATTTTTGAAGCAAATGCTGTTTATGATTATGGAAACGGTGGTGGAATGCGTTCTTTTGGAAATTCCTTACCCAAAAATAAGGATGGACAGATTAACTTCGATGATGCCATTTCTCAGAATATAAACAATACTGACACTATCAATCAAAGCAATGGAAGTATGGTTATTGGTAGAAATGCGAAGTATTTTCTTGGGAATTATCATTTTTCAAGTTTTACAACCGGATTGATTGCTTCCATAAGAAAGTCTTTAACCGATAATTATTCCTTAAAATTCGGAACTTATGGATTTATTAGCAAAGCTAAGAATTACGGAGCTGTTGAAGATTTGCTGGGTGCCGACTTTACCGTTAATTACAGCGATGTTAATAATCCGGTTTCAATCATTAAAAAGGGCGATAAATTATGGTATAACGAATTAAGCATCAGACGCTGGTCTGGCTTATTTATTGAAAATACATATACTGATTTAAAGCTGAATGCATTCTTTAATGGAAATATATACATATATTCAACTACTATCTATAACTATTTTGGTTTAAAAGAATCTGAAGGTCAAAAGATTGAAGCAAAACCTTTTATTGGATTCAATGTTAAAGGAGGCGTTTCTTACAATATATTTTCCGATTACAGTATATTTGTTAACGGAGGCTATTTAAAAAGAAAACAAAAAATGCAATTTATTGGAAATAAAGTTATTGATAATATTCCTGCTGAAAAGAATCTGTCAATTGAAGGTGGTTTAAAATTTAAAAAGAACAAATTTAATACAAGTTTAAATGCTTATTATTCAAAGTGGATTGATCGGACAAATACTTACTGGGGAACAGAACCTGTAACTAACAAAGCTTATGTAGTGGGCTTAAAAGGTATTCAGACAACACAAACCGGAATAGAGCTTGAAACTGAATTTACGCCGCATAAGAAGTTAAAAATTAATTTCAATGCATATTATGCATGGTGGAAATATAACCAAAATGTAAATGCAGAAGTTAAAGATCCTCAGCAAAATATAGCCGATACGGTTAATTTGTATCTGGATGGAATGGCAATGAGCGGACAACCACAAACTTCATTTATGCTTTCTGTTTGGTATTTTCCTTTTAAATCCACAACCTTGCTGTTGGATTTTAAATTTTCTGATCGTTATTATGCTGATAATAATATCTTTAAAAGCAATTCCGTTGCCGATAAGGGAGTTCAACCCTATAAGTTGCCTTCATGGGCATTGTTTGATTTGAGTATTCAGCAGCATTTTAATTTATGCAAAAACGTTAGTTTGAAGTTATCTGGAACCCTTCATAATATATTTGACACCAACTATATAAATGAAGCACAGGATGGCAATATGCATGATAAGTCAACTTCTTATTTCTATTACGGACCGGGAAGAATGTTAACTTTAGCTGCTTATTTGAATTTGCTTTAAAATATTCTATTATAATTTGCTTATAAAAGGCGATTTATTCATAAAACGCTTTTCAAAAGAAATTTCATTAATTTGATTAGTAGGTTTATAATCAGGATTTAATCCTGGCAATTTCAATTTTCAGCAATTCAGATTCATGCTTCTTTTCCGCTATCTTATTTATTAGCATTTCTATTTCCGCTATTTTATTTTTGCGGTATTCACATTTTTGATTCTGATTGCCAGTGCTTTTAGTTAAAGAAGCATATTTTGCATTAATTTCCTTTTTCAACCCCATTAAGAATTTTGTTTCATTTCTAATAATATCAATTCCAGCTTTCAGTTGTATGATTTCATTATTTTGATTTTCTGAGCGTTTCATAATTATTTGGTGTTGAGTTGATTATTAATTTAATTTTTATTCTGTTAAAAAAAGCTGTTCAATTTTACTTCTGAAATCAGTTAACTTTTTAATTTCTAAATCAGTGTCATATTTACAATCAGAATTATTCAGAAAATCAATGTAAAGATTTTTCATAT
>CAZWRD010000097.1:0-11991 GCA_964636105.1 uncultured Bacteroides sp. | reverse complement strand
CATTTTGATGTGTTTTGCCAATAGATAGTTGATTTTTATTTCTAATTTCAATTAACAGAAATAAATCACCATTTTACTAAACCATTTTTATAAAACTTTAACTTAGATTTAAACGAATAATCTTAGCATTTTTGTTGAATATTAATGGTTTGTAAAATAAAAAAAGCTGGATTATTCATCCAGCTTTTTTTTATTTATTATTTTAATTAGCCATTCATTGAAACCAAAAATTCTTCATTAGATTGAGTAAATCGCATTCTTTCTTTCAAAAATTCCATAGCTTCCAGAGGATTCATATCCGAAAGGTGGTTGCGTAATACCCATAAACGTTGTAATACATCTTTATCGAGCAATAAATCATCGCGACGTGTGCTTGATGCAACAATATCAATGGCAGGGAAGATACGTTTATTAGCCAGTTTGCGGTCTAATTGCAATTCCATATTACCAGTTCCTTTAAATTCTTCAAAAATAACTTCATCCATTTTTGAGCCAGTATCAATTAAAGCTGTAGCAATAATGGTTAAAGAACCTCCGTTTTCAATTTTACGAGCTGCACCAAAGAAACGTTTAGGTTTTTGTAAAGCATTGGCTTCAACACCACCTGAAAGCACTTTGCCAGAAGCAGGCGAAACGGTGTTATATGCTCTGGCTAAACGTGTGATAGAGTCTAATAGAATGACTACATCATGACCGCATTCTGTTAATCTTTTAGCTTTTTCCAGAACGATATTGGCAATTTTTACATGGCGTTCAGCAGGTTCGTCAAATGTTGATGAAATAACTTCTGCATTTACGCTGCGTTCCATATCTGTTACTTCCTCAGGACGTTCATCGATAAGTAATACAATCATATATGCTTCAGGATGATTTGCAGCAATCGCATTGGCAACTTCTTTTAGCAAAACGGTTTTACCTGTTTTGGGTTGAGCTACAATTAAGCCACGTTGTCCTTTGCCGATAGGTGTAAACATATCGATAATACGAGTTGACATAGTTGATTCTTTATGCCCGGTTAAAATAAATTTTTCTTCTGGGAATAATGGTTTTAGATAATCAAAAGGAATCCTGTCTCTTACATCCTCAGGTTTTCTGCCGTTTATTAAATCAACTCTGATAAGTGGGAAATATTTTTCACCATCTCTTGGCGGACGAATAGCTCCTTTAACGGTATCTCCTGTTTTTAAACCAAATAATTTAATTTGAGATTGAGATACATATATATCATCAGGTGAATTTAAGTAATTATAATCAGACGAACGTAAAAATCCATAACCATCTGGCATCATTTCGAGTACACCCTCGCTTACAATGCTGGTTTCAAAATCGTTAAATTCTTCTTTCTGTTTTTCTTCTTTTGGTCTTATTTCTTTAACTCGATCTTCTATGTTTTTTTCGTCAGGTTTGGTTTTGAAAATAGGTTCTGGACGATTAATATTTGGTAAAATTTTGCGTTCAGGTTTTACTTCTGATAAAATTTTTACTTCTTCATCTTGTTTTTGTGGCAAAGTAATAAGAATTTCGGGTTCAGGAATGCTGTCTAAAATTTCTTCAATTTTAAAATCATCTAAATTGATTAAATCATCGTCGTCGAATTTTTTTTCAGATAATTTTTTTTGTTGTGATACCAATTTAGATAAGGGTTTTGGTGGATATTTTTTATCTTCATCGTCAGATACACTTATTTCTTTTTTGATAATATTGTTCGCCTTTTTTATAATCTTTTTATTAGGATTTGGTGCTTTTGGTGTTTCTTCGTTGTTTTCAGTTTTAGGAATTTCTGCTTCTATCATTTTTTCAGTTTTAGGAATTTCAGTTTCGATTTTTATTTCAGAAATTTTTTCTGAAATTGGATTTTCTTTTTGTATTTCAATTTTCTTTTCAAGAGGCTTAACTGTAGTTAAGTTCTTATTATTATCTTTATTAGCATTGTTTTGATTTGGCTTTTTATTGCTACTTTCTGGAGCAATTCTTTTTCGCTTGGTTTGCGAAAATTCATTTTTTTCCATCTTTTTTTCCAATTCAAGCATTTCTTTGCTTGGATTAGCTGCCTGATGATCTAAAATTTTGTAAATCAAATCCTGTTTAACAAGCTTCTCGTATTTGGGAATGTTTAAATCTTTGGCAATTTCTTTTAATTCGTTAACTAACTTTTCGTTAAGTTCTACAATGTCGTACATCATATGAATATAGCTTGATTATTAAATTTTTTGGTAAGTAAATACTCTGTTTAAATATGAAATTTGTTTGAATAAAAAAGTTTAACTTATTTGCCATGAATGGCTTTAGCGAATTTTTTTTGAGAATCAATTCGTTTTTAATTAAATAAAAACGATATCTTATTTTGCAAAATTACACTTTTTTTTAATTACCAAAAATCTTTTTTATAAAATAAATTGTTTTTGCATTTTTAAAGCAAAATTTACAAACAATTTTTATCTTTGCATAAAAATTATAAAAACATGTTACAACGTATTCAAACCGTATATTTAGTAGTTGCTTTAATAGCTATTTCCTTGCTTTTTACCCGTTTGCCTATTGCTGTTTATGAATTGGTTAATGTTGGTAAAATTCCTCTTAATGTATTAACATTGCATCAAGATCCTGAGCTTTCGCAAACTGTTTTTACTGATATTAATACATTGCCACTAATTATTAATATTGGTTTGTTGATTGCATTGATTTGTGTATCAATATTTTTGTATACCAATCGTCCTTTACAATATAAAATTACTATGTTTTCATTTTTGATAAATGTAGTTTTGATTATTGTAATGTTTTATTTTGCAGATAGTATGCAAACCAAATTAAATACTCAAGCTAAATATCAATTTGGCGTTGTGCTTCCGTTAATTTCATTGGTGCTTATTATATTGGCTAGCAAAGCTATACGTAAAGATGAAAAATTGGTAAGGTCTTCTGATCGTATCCGATAACTTTTATAAAAATAAAAAAATATAAAGACCTTTTGCATTTACATAAGGTCTTTTTTTTGTTTTAATTGTTTAATATCAAAGTTGTTTTCAATTTTATATCTTTGTATATTAATTAATTGATTGTAACTTAATTATGTTTAAAAACAGCTTTATGCTTCATATTCAATCTATAAGACTTAAAATTCTAATCTTTTTCTGTTTATATATACTTACAGGTTTTACTTCTATTTTCGCACAGGAACTCAATATTTATCGCTTTGGGAATATTGAAAATAAGTGTTATATTTATGATAAAGAGGTTGATAGTGTTTTTGCTGAAACTTATAATTTCAAAAGAACTAATGATAATTCTTATCAGAATAATCAGAAAGCTTATTTGGTTTCCAAACCTTTAGAAATACATCAGCAAACAAATTCTGCTGAATTGAGTTTTGCATATGTTATAAAAGGAGAAAACATTGAAAAGCTAAATACTAAATTCTATATTTCTGTTTCTTTTGATGGCATTACTTATCAAAATCCCGAATTAATTGATGCCGAAATTTCAACAGATACAGCTATTTACGGCAATCTATACTTTTTGGATAAAAGGGTTAAGTTTATAAAATTTACAATTGATTTTATAAATCAGACTAATCAATCTTTTATTAAAAATATCCGTATTTCGATAATAAATCCAGGTATTTCTAACATAAATGACATTAAATCAACAGGGATTTTAAAATCGGGAATGCCAAAATATATTACTAGAACCCAATGGGCTTGTGCAGACGGACAAAATGCTCCGCTTTGGACTCCACAATATACCAATGTTACTCACCTTGTTATACATCATACTGCCGGAAGTAATAGTACTTCACAGGATTATGCATCAACGGTAAGAAGTATATGGTCGCAGCACACCTATACAAATTCATGGGGCGATATTGGCTATAATTTTTTAATTGATGCCTTTGGAAAGATTTATGAAGGTAGAGCAGGAGGGAATAATGCTATAGGAGCTCATTGTGGATTTAATTCGGGTACTATGGGAGTATCAATTATGGGTACTTATACATCCATTTTGCCTTCAGATACAGCTTTGGGGTCACTTAATCAGCTCTTGGTATGGAAATGCAATGATAGCAAAATAAATCCGCTAATTAGTTTATTTCATGCTTCTTCAGGTAAAACCATTTCTACAATTTGTGGACATAGAGATGTGAAAAGCACTGAATGTCCTGGTAATCGTTTTTATGCTGAATTGGAAGTGGTTAAAAACAAGGTAAATACAATGCTTCAGTCCTTAGCTTCTCCTGAAAATAAGATTAAAGTTTATCCCTTGCCATTTACAGAAACCCTTACTTTAGATATTGAACATATCAATTGGAAAAACTTTAAAATTGAAATTGCCGATATATATGGCCGCAATATTAAAATGCAGGATGTTACTGGTTTTGAGGGTGGTAAAATTTATCTGAATTTATTTGATTTGAAACACGGAATTTATTATTTAAGAATATTGAGTATTAGCGATATATTATTTAGTGAAAAGATTATAAAGATTTGATAGTGAAATTATAAAGTAAGCATAAGTTGATAGTTGTTTACTTGTTGTTCAAGTTCTAATAATCTTTCTTTCGCACTCAAACCACCAGCATAGCCTATCAAGTTTCCATTACTACCAATAATTCGATGACAAGGTATAATAATTGAGATGGCATTGGCTCCGTTTGCAGATGCCACTGCTCTTATTGCTTTTGTATTTCCCAGTTGCTCTGAAAGTTTTAGATAAGACGAGGTATTTCCATAGCTTATTTTTTGCAATGCTTCCCATACTTTTATCTGGAATGGAGTTCCTAAAAGCAATAGTGGAATGCTAAACTCTTTTCTTAAAACTGAAAAGTATTCGTTTAATTGTTTTTTTGTTTCAACTATAATATCTGATTCAATCTCAATAAATTCCGCCTGAAGTGCATTTTTTATTCTATTATCTATTTGATTTCGCATTTTGCGGTAATACCAGTCGCAAATACATAGTTTGTTATCATAAGACCCTAAGAGTAATTCTCCATATGCAGTTTTGAATTTAGATATTTCGATGGTATTCATAAACAGATGTTTTTTTAAATTATTTAATTCAAAAATTACTCCCAATATATAAAAAAAGGCATCCTTTCAGATGCCTTTTGTAATTTTTTACAGAAATTATTCATCATCATCGTCATGTTCTTCTTCAGCAATACTCTGGCTTTCAAGTTTATTTGTATCTGCTTCTTCTTCGTCATTTCTGGCTTCATCCAGATCGTCAGCAGAAGGTACTTTAACGCCAGTACCAGAAAGATTAGTGAAAAGTAATTTATCAAAATCCTCGTCACTCATTTTCGAATCGACTTTTACATCAATCTTAACCATATATGTTGCGTCCTCTGTATCTAAAGGTACACAATATATTACATCATTGTTAGGTTTGGTTACTTTTGTTATATATTCAGAATAACCATAAAGATATTTTTCTTTAAATGCTTCCAAAATTTCTGGTGGAAGATTGTGATAGCTGATAATCACTCTTTTTTTGTTCATTTCTTTTTCGTCCTTTTTTTTGCAATAATATTAATTTTTTTTCAATAATGAAATATACTATAAAAAAATATTTATCTTTTTTTTATTGATATATCTCTTTTTTAGCTGCTTTTAAAGTATTTTGTAGTAAAGCAACTATAGTCATTAAGCCAACACCACCAGGTACAGGTGTTATATAGCTAGCTTTTTTCGAAACATTCAAAAAGTCAACATCCCCACAAAGTTTAAAACCTGATTTGGTGTCAGCTGAAGGAATTCTGTGAATTCCAACATCAATAATTACAGCACCTTCTTTAACCATATCTGAAGTTACAAAATTTGGTTTACCAATGGCAGCTATAAGAATATCCGCTTTTTGAGTTATTTCTTTCAGGTTTTGTGTTTTGCTGTGGCATATGGTTACTGTGGCATTGGCATGTTTAGCGTTTCTCGACATTAAAATACTTATAGGAGTACCAACAATATTACTACGTCCCAATACAACACAGTTTTTTCCTTCAGTTTCTATATTACACCTTTCTATCATCTGCATTATACCAAATGGAGTAGCAGGTAAATATGAAGGAAGTCCAGCCAGCATTCTGCCCGAATTAATTGGATGAAATCCATCCACATCTTTTTTAGGATTTATTCTTTCTATTATTTTATCAACAGAAATATGTTTTGGCAAAGGTAATTGTACAATAAATCCGTCAACTTCTTCGTCTTCATTCAAAAAATCAACAACTTTCAGTAAATCTTCTTCGCTAATATTTGCAGGGTATCGATAAATTGATGAGGTAAAACCAACTTCTTTACATGATTTTTCTTTACTGGCAACATAAGTTTGACTTGCACCGTCTTCGCCAACCAATATAGCTGCTAAGTGAGGAGGATTGATGTCATTATCAATCATTTTTCTTACTTCTGTTGCAATTTCTGTCTTAATTTGCTCAGCAATTAATTTGCCATCGATTATAATCATTCTTATTGTTTTAAAATGCTGTAATTATTTTTTTCTATTAGCGTCTTTTCATATTACCCATGGCACGCATCATGTTTTTACCTTTGTCGTTGCTCATCATTTTCATCATTTTACGGGTTTCATCAAATTGCTTAATCAATCTGTTTACTTCCTGAATATCGGTGCCACTTCCTAAAGCTATACGTTTTCTCCTGCTTCCGTTTAGGATTGATGGATTGGCTCTTTCTTTGGGTGTCATTGATGATATAATCGCTTCAATACCTTTAAATGCATCATCTTCTATTTCAACATCTTTCAGCATTTTGCCTACACCAGGTATCATGCTTACCAGATCTTTCATATTCCCCATTTTCTTAATTTGCTTGATTTGAGCCAGAAAATCATCGAAATTAAAAGTATCTTGTTGTATTTTTTTCTGAAGTTTTTTTGCCGCTTCTTCATCAAACTGCTCTTGAGCTCTTTCTACTAAAGAAACAATATCACCCATCCCCAATATACGATCGGCCATACGTTCTGGATAAAAAACATCCAATGCGTCCATCTTTTCGCCAATACCTACAAATTTGATTGGTTTTTCTACAACCGAACGGATGGTTAATGCAGCTCCACCTCTGGTGTCACCATCAAGTTTGGTAAGTATAACCCCATCAAAATCCAATCTGTCATTGAATGCTTTTGCAGTATTTACAGCATCTTGTCCTGTCATGGCATCTACTACAAACAAAGTTTCTTGAGGATTGATTTCGCGTTTGATGGCTGCAATCTCATTCATCATTTCTTCATCGATAGCCAAACGACCGGCAGTATCGATAATGACTATTTGAATTCCTCTTTCGCGGGCATAAGTTACTGCTTTCTTGGCTATTTGAACAGGGCTTTTGCTTTCAATATCCGAAAATACTTCAACCCCAATTTGTTCGCCCAATACTTTTAATTGGTCGATAGCTGCAGGACGATAAACATCACAGGCAACCATCAATACAGAACGACTTTTTTTGGTTTTGATATAGTTGGCTAATTTGGCTGAAAAGGTTGTTTTTCCAGAACCTTGCAAACCTGACATTAATATAATTGCTGGGCTTCCTTTCAGATTGATATCTGATTTTTCGCCACCCATCAAAGTTGCCAATTCGTCATGTACTATTTTTACCATTAACTGTCCAGGCGAAATGGATGTTAATACATTTTGTCCCAATGCTTTTTCCTTTACAGTCTCTGTAAATTGTTTGGCTATTTTAAAGCTTACATCGGCATCAAGCAATGCTTTGCGGACTTCTTTCAACGTTTCAGCAACGTTTATTTCCGAAATACGTCCCTGTCCTTTTAATAGTTTAAACGCTCTGTCGAATTTTTCACTTATACTTTCAAACATGTTTTTCTGTATTTTTTTAAGATTTGCAAAATTAATAAAAAAAAGAAAAAACAAAATTTTATGTTTTATCTTATTTCATAAAAATTTATATCATAATTTATATTAAGTTGATAATTATATAAAGATTCTTGATTTTGAATTGAATGACAGTGTTTTAGATCGAATTTAGAAGATTGTGGACTGAAAGCGGTTTTTCGCATTAATATTCAATCTATATATAAGTATCTGATTTGTATTTATTAAGAAGTTAAAGTCGATATTGAATTATTGATTTATAAAGTTTAACGGAAAATCAAAATCAGAAAACAGACATTCTGTAATAGTTAATCTTTAGATTTTGAATGTTTTATTTATAAATATATGAAAAAATCTTCCTCTGGTTTTCTAACTTTTGGCAAATTTACCAAATAGTCATTGTTTTCATCGCGTTTGCCAACTGCCATCATCACAACAGATTTCAAATTTTTGTTTTCCAAATTAAGTAGTTTGTCTAGTTCCTCTGGATTAAAACCTTCCATTGGAGTAGTGTCAACTTGTAACATTGCAGCTACGGCAAGTCCAAAACCAAATGCAATATAAGCCTGACGAGCAGCCCATGCCGTATTATCTTTACCAGATATGTAATTTGAAATTCTGTTTTTATAATCAATCAAACTTTCAATACTTTGATTGCGTGTTTTTGCTATTAGATTAATATAATCATCTGCAATTTTGGAATAATTATCTTTATAAACAGCAAAAACCAAAACATATGCAGATTCGGTAATTTGTGGCTGATTAAAACAAACCGATTTCATCTTTTCACGAATTTCTTTATCTTCAATTACTAGTACTTTAAAAGGTTGTAATCCCAATGATGAGGGCGCCATGCGGATAGCTTCAAGTATTGTGGCTGTTTTGTCTTTATCAATACCTTCGCCCGTCATTCTTTTGGTGGCATAACGCCAGTTTAAATTTTCTAAAATATTCATTTGTTTGTAAATTTCTCATTTAACAAACCAAATGCTGAAAAGTTATTGTAAATATTTGTGTAGTATTTGAGATAATCTAATAACCCAGTAAGACTAAACTTATAGATGACTTAGGTTTTCCAGAAGAACTGCATATAATCAACTTTCTCAATTTTATCATTATCCAAAAGCCATTGAATTACTTTCATAACTCTATCTTCGTCGGCATCTGTTTTCTGTACAAGTTCTTCAACGGTTTGATGTTTTATTTTCAACATCGGTTTTATTTGATTTAGGATAAAGTTAAATTCTACTTCATTCATTTCCATTTTGTTTCTTTCGAGACAAAAATCACATTTGCCACAACGCTTGTTATTGCATTCACCAAAATAAAATAATAAAAACTGCTGATGACATCGATTGGATGAGGTAACATAATCAATAACTGCATTCATTTTTTTCTCAGCATTATCCTTTCTAAATTCGTAGTTTTCTTTTGAGAGAAAAATTTCTTTTGAAGAAATTCTTTGTATCGGAAAACTGATATAAGGTTTCTTTTTGGCTTTAAAATAGTTGATAATTTGCATATTAGCTAAATATTCAAGCGTTTTTACAACTTTTTCTTCATCAGAATTAATTCTTTTGGCTATCTCTTTTTCCGAAATTTTTACAAAATCAGTAAACACACCGCCATAAGAACGCAAAATGGTTTTAATAAAATTATCAGTAGAAGGATTTGCAATTTGAAAACGATATAAATCTTCTTTATTGATAGAGAAATGCAACATTGAAGTATTATTAGGATCTTCTATAAATGAAATATAACCTTCTTTTTCAATAAATTTAAGTGCATTGTATGCTATTTGTATATTAAAATGAAATTGCTCGCAAAAATCACGCAAATCAAATTCGAAACCCAAATCTTTGCCTCCGCCTTCCGGAATTTTTAAATAGTTTCCTAACGAAAGATAAACACTTTTTATGAGTTCTTTTTCGGGATATGAATTTTCGAAATTTTGCTTTAATGCGATAATATCAGATTTATCATAAAGAATTATTGCTTTCGATTCCATTTCATCGCGACCGGCTCTGCCTGCTTCCTGAAAATAAGCTTCCAAAGCATCAGGCAAGTCGAGATGTACCACAAATCTTACATCTGGTTTATCTATTCCCATCCCAAAAGCATTGGTAGCCACAATGATTCTATTGCGGTTATTCATCCATAGATTTTGTTGGTCATTTCGTACTTTAGAATCTAAGCCGGCATGATAATACCCTGTTTTTAAACCATTTTTTATCAGAAAATTAGCTATTTCAATCGTTTTTTTTCTGCTTCTAACATACACAATTCCACAGCCATTTAGTTTTTGGATTGTTCTCAAAAGGTAAGAAAGTTTATCTTCTTTATTGAGTACAAAATAAGTTAAGTTTTTGCGTTCAAAGCTTTTCTGAAACAAATTGGTTTGTTTAAACCCAAGTTGAAATTGAATATCATCAACCACTTCGGGAGTAGCAGTTGCAGTTAAAGCCAATATGGGCACATTGGGTAAAATTTTTTTAATTTCTTTTATTTGCAGATAGGGGGGCCTGAAATCATAACCCCATTGCGAAATACAATGCGCTTCGTCAACTGCAATCAAATTGACGTTCATTTTTTTTAGATGTTCACTAAACATTTCGGTTTGAAGCCTTTCTGGAGAAACATATAAAAGTTTGATATCGCCATAAACAGAATTATTCAAAATCATTTCGATTTCTCGCGGATGCATACCCGAATAAATGGCTTTGGCTTTTATTCCTTTTTTGCTTAAATTTTCAACCTGATCTTTCATTAATGCAATTAGAGGAGAAATTACCACACAAATACCAGGTTTTATCATGGCAGGTACCTGAAAACAAATAGATTTACCTCCTCCGGTTGGTAAAAGTGCCAAAGTATCTTTGCCATCCAAAACAGATTGAATAATTTCTTCCTGCATCGGACGGAATTTACTATAACCCCAGTATTTTAATAATGTAGTTCTTAACGGCACTTTTCCTATTTTTTTACGAAGTTAATAATAATTGTTGAATATTTGATGTTTATTGCATTTTTTTTTAATAAAGCCATCATTCTTAATAAGAATATTATTACTTTTGACAGTCAAAATAAATAAACAATTTAAGTATGAAGAAATTAATTTTATCTATAATTATTTTAATATCAATTATTTCGATTAGGGTGTCGGCTCAATCATATAAGCTAATTACATACAATATCCGTTACAACAATCCGATGGATGGTGAAAATGCATGGGATATAAGAAAAGAAAAATTAACGGAGATGCTCAAGTTTTATGATGCTGATATTATGGGGATTCAGGAAGGATTACTTAATCAAGTTTTGTTTATCGATAGTTGTTTGCCTAATTATCAGCATTTGGGAATTGGTAGAGATGACGGGAAAACAAAGGGTGAATACAGTGCAATTTATTTCAAAAAAGATAAATTTGAAGTTGAGAAAACGGCTAGCTTTTGGTTGTCGGAAACACCCGATACCATTTCGATGGGATGGGATGCAGCTTGTTTGAGAATTTGTACTTATGCTTTGCTTAAAGATAAAAAAACACAAAAAAAGTTTTGGATTTTCAATACCCATTTCGACCATATAGGCGAGCGTGCTCAAAAAAACAGTGCTGATTTAATTATCAAAAAGATTTTTGAACTAAATCAAAAAGATTTTCCAGTAATTCTTTGTGGTGATTTTAATATGACTCCTAATAAAACACCCATAAAATACATAAGTAACATACTTAACGACAGTAAAATACTTTACAAAGGAAGTAAAGATGAATATGAAGGAACATTTAATGCTTTTGATTTTACAAAACCTGCAACTGAGCGTATCGATTATGTATTTGTCAAGAAATTTAAAGTTTTAAAATACAGAGTTCTTACTGATTCATATCAATGTAAATATCTGTCAGATCATTTTCCTGTATATTGCGAGGTTTTTTATGAGTAAAGTGGGGTTCTGAAAATTAGATTTTTCGATACGAAAGAGATTTTAAAACCTCATTTTGCTATTGTAAATGAGAACTTTAAAATCAAACTCACATTAATCAATAGGATATTTGAAAAGTTGAATTATTTGATTTAGTTGGGTTAATCCCAATTTCAGAACAAATGACCTAAGACTTAATCATTGATTTTTATATAATTGATAAT
>CAZWRD010000096.1:0-12113 GCA_964636105.1 uncultured Bacteroides sp. | reverse complement strand
ATGCCATTCGGACTAGTTGGAATGCCATTAGTAATACTCCAGATTCCACTTGGAGCAGTCAGAATGCCATCCAGAATACTTGGGATGCCATCCGTAATACTTGGAATGGCACTCGGAACGTTCCGACCCCGGTCGGAATGATTATTTCTGATATCTTTTTTAAGTCGGGGAGCGACTTTAAGTCATACTCCAACAGCCTCACTTTGAGCAAAGCTATCTTCATGATAAATTCCATTGAAAATTAGGATTCTGTAAATGAGAACTAGGCGAAGCGATATCAAGAACCCAATTCAAAAAAAATAAACATGTGAATAATTTTAAGGTTAAAGTTCAACGTTAAAAAAGCAATTTTTAGAAGTCCCGTTATGATAAACACTGATTTTCTTCATTGGCTTTTTCAATAACTTCTTCGTATTCAGCAGGGCTTAAATCGTTGTAAAAGAAGTAAACTGGATTAACTTTTTGGCCATTTAGGATAACTTCATAATGCACATGAGGTGCTTTTGACAAGCCTGTACTTCCTACAAAACCTATAATTTCACCGCGTTTTACTTTCTGTCCTGGTCTTACATTTAATTTTGACAAATGACCATATAAGGTCTGATAGCCATAACCATGATTAATCTGACAAGTAATGCCATAACCACTTTCACGACCTGCATCTATTACAACACCATCGCCAGTTGCATAAATCGGAGTACCTTTCGGAGCTGCAATATCTATCCCCGTATGCATACGGCGATATTTCAAAATGGGGTGAAAACGCATACCAAAGCCAGATATGATCTGACCTCTGTTTTTCGGCATAGGCAAAACTGCAGGCAAATGTATCATCATATCTTCTTTGCTTTTTGCCATACGAAATACATCATCAAAGGATTTGGATTGAACATAAAGCTGTCGCGAAATCTTATCAATCTTTTTGGCAGTTTCTATAACGCGTTCAGAATTACTAAGTCCTTCAAGTTCTTCGTAACGATTAGCTCCACCAATACCTGCATTTCTAACAGTTCCCGCAATTGGTTCTGCTTCAAATATTACACGGTAAATGTTATCATCGCGGTTTTCAATATCTTTTAAAACGGCTGAAATATTGTTCAACTTATCATTCATTACATCGTATTGATACTTATATTGCTCAATTTCACGCATTAACATCTTTTCCTTGGGCGAATTGAAAAAATTATAAGCGATTAATAGAACTACAGCCGAAAAAACAGATCCAAAAGCGGCTATCGAAAATAGCTTTTTAAATCTATCTTTAAATGTAACTCTCACTTTTTCAATCGAAAGTGAATGTACATTAAAGTGATATCTGATTTTTTTTGGCATGTATAAATGAAAGTTTTATGCTTTTTTAAAAAATAAATGACATATTGTCTTCGCAAAATTAATCAATAAAAGCTATTTTTGCAAAATGTTTTAATCATAAAAAAACTTAAAATCAAAAAACACATTACATTATATATGAATTCTATCGCTGTACGTAAGACTTTTCTGGATTTTTTTCAATCCAAATTGCACCAAATAGTGCCTTCTGCTCCAATGGTTATAAAAAACGATCCAACCCTGATGTTTACCAATGCTGGAATGAATCAGTTTAAAGATATTTTTCTGGGAAATTCTCCAGCAAAATATAACAGAGTGGCTGATACCCAAAAATGTTTGAGGGTTTCGGGCAAGCATAATGATTTGGAAGAAGTTGGACATGATACCTATCATCATACCATGTTCGAAATGTTAGGAAACTGGTCGTTTGGCGATTATTTTAAAAAAGAAGCCATCGCATGGGCTTGGGAATTGCTTACCGAAGTTTATAAAATTGAAAAAAATAATTTGTATGTAACTGTTTTTGGGGGTGATGAAAAAGATGGTATTCCGAAAGATATGGAAGCCTATGATATCTGGAAGCAATATATAGCCGAAGAAAGAATTTTGTTTGGTTCAAAGAAAGATAATTTCTGGGAAATGGGTGATACCGGTCCTTGTGGTCCCTGTTCTGAAATTCATATTGATTTGCGTGATGAATCCGAAAAACAACTTATTGCCGGAAAAGACTTGGTAAATAACGATCATCATCTGGTAATTGAAATCTGGAATAATGTATTTATTGAATTCAACCGCATGACTGACGGCAAACTAGTTAGTTTGCCCGCCAAACATGTGGATACCGGCATGGGATTTGAGCGTTTGTGTATGGTTTTGCAAAACAAAAAATCAAATTACGATACCGATGTTTTTCAGCCATTAATTCAGGATCTTGCCAGACTTTCAGGTAAAAAATACGGAAATGATAATAAAGCAGATATTGCCATGCGTGTAATTGCCGACCATTTGCGTGCGGTTAGTTTTGCCATTGCCGATGGTCAATTGCCTTCAAACAACAAGGCTGGCTATGTAATCCGCCGCATTTTACGCCGAGCAGTTCGCTATGGCTATACTTTCCTCGAATTCAGAGAACCATTTATGAATGAGGTTTTAGCAGTTTTGGTAGGACAAATGGGCGATTATTTTCCGGAATTGAAAGCTCAGCAGGAATTAATCCGCAAAGTAATTGCTGAAGAAGAAATTTCATTCCTGAAGACCTTAGCTCATGGTATTCAGAAATTTGAACAATATTGCCAGCAAAATAGCGGTAAAAAAGTTATTGGCGGTCAGTTTGCTTTTGAATTGTTTGATACTTTCGGTTTTCCGATAGATTTAACACAGTTGATGGCAAAAGAAATGAGTCTGGACGTTGATATGGAAGGTTTTGCCAAAGCAATGGAAGAACAGAAAATGCGTTCACGTCAGGCTGCTGCAGTTGATACTGATGATTGGGTTATACTTAAAAATGAAGCAGATGAAACTGCTTTTATCGGTTACGATCATATTTCTGCTGATATCGAAATACTTAAATACCGTAAAGTAAAAACCAAAGACAAAACTTTTTATCAGCTGGTATTCGATAAAACTCCGTTTTATGCCGAAAGTGGCGGACAAGTTGGTGATAAAGGATTGATATACAATGATAATGAAAAATTAATAATCAGAGATACTAAAAAAGAAAATAATCTGATTATACACTTAGCCGATAAACTACCTCAAGATGTAAGTGCTGGATTTGTTGCTCAGGTTGATGAAATAAAACGTCAGCAAACAGCTAATAATCATAGTGCTACACATTTGTTGCACGAAGCTTTGCGTTTGGTTTTAGGAACTCATGTTGAGCAAAAGGGTTCAATGGTAGATGATGAGCGTTTGCGTTTCGACTTTTCTCATTTTTCAAAACTAAGTGATGAAGAAATCGAAAAAGTTGAAACAATGGTTAATCAGAAAATCAGAGAAAATCTGATGTTGGATGAAAAAAGAAATATTGCAATCGAAGAAGCTCAGAAAATGGGTGCCATGGCATTGTTTGGCGAAAAATACGGCGATCAGGTTCGTGTAATCCGTTTTGGCGATTCTGTGGAATTATGCGGAGGGACTCACGTAAAAGCAACAGGCAACATCGGTTTATTCAAAATTGTTTCTGAAAGTGCTATTGCTGCCGGCGTTCGACGTATCGAAGCTATTTCTTCGGCAAAAGCATTGGAATATTATAAAATGCAAGAAAATACCATTGCCGAAATTCAGGAACTTCTGAAAGGAAGCAAAGATATTGTAAGAAGTATCAGAACTTTACAGGAAGAAAGTGCTGAACTTCGCCGTCAGATTGCTGCTTTTAGCAAAGAAAAAGCAAAAGTATTACAAAACAGTTTGTTACAAAAAGCCGAATTGATAAATGGTGTAAACTTTATAACAGCCAAAGTTGATTTGGATGGTGCTACAATAAAAGATATGGCTTTTGCGATGAAAGCTGAAATTGAAAATCTTTTCCTTGTATTGGGTTATGAATCTGATGGAAAAGTAAACTTGAGTGTGATGGTTGCCGAAAATTTGGTTTCAGAAAAAGGTATGGATGCGGGTAAAATTGTTCGTGAGATTGCCAAAGAAATTCAGGGTGGAGGAGGAGGACAAGCCTTTTTTGCTACTGCAGGTGGCAAAAATGCTGCCGGATTGGAAAATGCATTTGCAAAAGCTAAGGAATTTATAAAGTAAAAATTTTCAAAACACTAATTCAATTGAGATCCTTCGTATCGCTTTGAATAACAATTGATATTTTTATAATAAGCTGTTATTCTGAGTAAAGCGAAGAACATATTGCTTTTTCAGGCACACTATTGATAAATTTTATATACAAAACAGCCGGTAGCAAATTGTTATCGGCTTTTTTGTGGAAATTAATTGATAAAATAACTACTTAATAAATTTTGTATTAACTTTGTAAAAAAATAGAACAATGATAATTCAAAAAACAGCCAATGAAATTATAATCAGATTACCGAGATCTATCAATATTGAGGATTTACAGGAAATAACTGATTATTTAAGATATTTGGAAATATCATCAAAAAAACAAACTTCACAAAATGAAGTTGATTTGCTGGTTAATGAAGTTAAAAGCGGCAGATGGTTAAAAACACGAGAACAATTGCTAAATGAAGGTGGTTGTTGATACAAATATTGCATTTAGTGCAATATTAAATTCAAATAGTAAAATCGGAGAAGTAATTATTAAATCCGGTAATTTATTCTCATTCTATTCTTCTTTACAACTAAAATCAGAAATATATGAATATAAAGATAAAATACTTCAAATTTCTACATATTCAGAATCTGAGTTTAATGAAATATCAAATATTATTTTCCGAAAAATTACTTTTATCAGCGATTTGCTAATTCCTGAGAGTGAATTATTAAAAGCAGAAAAATTGACAAGTAACATTGATATTGATGATACGATTTTTGTTGCACTTACCAATCATTTAAATGCATTGCTTTGGACTGGAGATAAATCTTTAAAGAGAGGATTGGAGTCAAAAAACTGGCATAAGTTTATTACATTAGATGAGTTATATCAAAAAATGTGTTTGAAAAAATAAAAATTAACTGAATTTGAAATTCAACTTCAAAAATGTTAAGACCTCTTTTCAATTAAAAATTAGTAGCATATTTCTATTTTTTTATAGTTTTGAATATCAATAAAAAAGCAGTAAACTTTATGAAAAGTTTACTGCTTTTTTTATAGGTTTCGACTATAATTAGTAACCGAAAATTTCTTCTTGACTTAGTTTTTTTACTGGTCCGAATTTGCTTAAAGCATCAAATTTCATATCAGCTTCTTTACCCAAAACAACATAAGTTTTGTTTTTGTTTTTAATGAAATTTTCATTAAATATTTTCACATCATTTATTGTCATCGTAAGTGTTTTGTTATAAATATCTTTGCGGATATCGTATGTCTGATTGAATTTCTGAGCATTCAAATAATTCCAGATAACACCCATTTTGGTAATTCTTTCGGTATTGATGCGGCTGATAATAGCTTCTTTTGATAAACTGAAAGCATTCTCGGCAAGCGGCATATTGTTAAACAAATCGTTATAGGCATCAAAAGCATCTATAATTTTATCGTTCTGAGTAGCAATAAATCCGGTATTTGTATAATACTTATCAGGGTCGGCAGGAGAATTGTAAGCCGAACGAGCAGTGTAAGCTAACGAACGTTTTTCTCTTAATTCTTGAAAAACAATTGAATTCATGCTTCCTCCAAAATATGAATTATATAAACTTACTTCCGAAATTAATTTTTCGTTATACAAACCACCAAGCGAAATGGTTTGCAAATAAGATTGTTTGGAGTCATAGTTGCTGAAAAACACTTTATTATCATTGGTTTCGAGCGGAGTAAATTTAACTGGCAAAGAAAATGGAACAAATTGTGCTGGAACTTTATGGTATTTTGCCAATATAGCTTCTACATTCTCTGTTTTAGCATTTCCATAGTATAATATTTCGTGAGTGTAATTTAGTAAACTTTTTATTTTTTGCACCAATTGTTCGGCTTTCAATGATTTGAGCTCTGTTTCGCTAAGCATATATTTACCAGGTGATTTTTCGCCATAAGTTGCATAATCAACTACTGCTCTGAAATTACTTTGTTGGTTTGCTTTTGCATCTTTACGAGATTTAAGGATATCAGCCACCAGATTATCTAATGCTTTTTGGTCAGGTCTTGCATTTGCCAGAATATGTTCGAGCAAAGCAACTGCTTTCTCCATATTTTCAGTTAACCCACTTATTGAAACATAAGTTTCATCACTACCCGTTGAAACACTGAAACTACAAGCCAAATTATAAAATTCACGATTGATTTGTTCTAAAGTATATTTGTCTGTTCCTAAATAACTTAAGTAAGAAACTGCCATGTCCATATACAAATCGTTATAGCTTCCCATTTTGAAATAATAATACAGATTAAAAGTATTGTTTTCATTATTTTCTTTATAAAGCAATCGCATATTTCCTGTTTTTCTTATGGTTAAATCTTTTGAATAATCAAGAAAAACAGGTTTTATTTCTTTTACCTGATTGGTTTTTATCTTTTTCAGAAAATCTGATTCGGCATTTCTGTTTATGAAAATAGGTGTTATGGCTGGTTTATTCACTTTGGCAATTTCTTCTGGTTTTCCCTGACGTTTGTAAACCAATACATAATTGTTGTTTAGGTTTTTATTTGCGAAATCAACTAATTCCTTTTTGGTAACTTTGCTTAAATCGTTAATATAAGCAACTGATTTTGCCCAAGTTGTGCCATTGAGAAATGCGGATGACATAGCTCTAACACGGCTTGCATTTGATTCATATCTTTTTAACTCGCTTAATTTCAAATTATTAATTGCTGCGGTAAGTAGTGAATTAGGGAATCTTCCTTTCTTCAGACTATCAATCTGTTGTAGCAGAAGTTCTTTAACTTCATCCAATGTCTGTTTTGTTTTTGGGCTGCCATAAAGCACTAATGATCCATAATCAGTTAATTGATAAGGATATGCTCCAGCACTCATGGTTTTTTGTTTTTGTTCCAGATTAATATCAATGATACCAGCTTTACCGTTCGATAACATTTTGCTAATCATATCAATCAACATTGCATCGCGTGAGTTTACATTGCCAAAACGCCATGCCAGACGAATATTCTCAGCTTCTAAACCTACTACTTCTTTAATTATCGGAGTTGTAATCGGTTTTTCTGGTGTAAATACCAACGGTTGTGGATTTCCTCGTTTGAGCTTGCCAAAATATTTATCGATAGTTTTGATGGTTTCATCTGGGTCGAAATCTCCCGACATTACCACTGCCATATTGTTAGGCACATAATATTTCGCAAAAAATTCACGGATATTTTTCATTGAAGGATTTTTCAAATGTTCTGCTTCGCCCAATGTAGTTTGAGTACCATATGGATGATTTGGATATAAACCAGCCATCATGGCTTCGTTTGCTTTACGTCCATCATTGGTCAACGACATGTTTTTTTCTTCATAAACAGTTTCTAATTCGGTATGAAATAAACGCAAAACCGGATAATTAAATCTATCAGATTGTATTGCAGCCCAATTTTCCAACTGATTTGAAGGAATATCCTCAATATAAACTGTATAGTCGTTAGAAGTACCAGCGTTAGTTCCTTGCGAACCAATTGCTTTCATCAGTTTATCATATTCGTTTGGAATTGCAATTTTAGATGCTTCATAAGAAATGCTGTCAATCTGATGATAAATTGACGCACGTTTACTCATATCTTTTTCTACTCTGTATTTTTCAAACAAAGCTTCTATTTGAGCTATCATCGGTTCTTCTTTTGACCAGTCGGAAGTTCCGAAATTAGGTGTTCCTTTAAACATCATATGTTCAAAATAATGGGCCAATCCGGTAGTTTCTTTTGGATCGTTTTTGCTACCCACTTTTACCGAAACATAAGCCTGAATTCGGGGTGCATTTTTATATACTGATAAATAAACCTTTAAACCATTATCTAATGTATAGATTCTGGCTTTTAACGGATCGTTTGGCACCGATTCGTACTTGTAAACTTTTTGAGCTTGAGTGGCTAAGCTAACTAATAAAATTAGCATTAGCAATAAGCATTTCTTTGTGTTTTGCATTTTGAATTGTTTTAATAATTGTGAACAAAAATACTATATTTATATCGTTTAGAAAATTATTTCGATGAAACTACTTATTTAATCGACTAAATCAATTTAGGAATGGATTTTAAAAAAAGTGAATCAAAGAAAAACCCTGATTCACTTTAAATGATATTAAAAATTAAAACATTACAGTTCTACACTTTCAATTAATTCTTTAATTACCAATGTCATTTTTGGTTCAGCAGCTTTTGCAGCCTCTATTACTTCCTGATGCGAAATTTCAACTATCATGCCTTCAACTCCCAAATCTGTTATTACTGATACAGCAAAACACGGAATATCCATATGACGGGCAACAATAACTTCGGGTACTGTTGACATCCCAACGGCATCTCCGCCTATAATTCTGAACATTTTGTATTCAGCCGGGGTTTCGTAAGTAGGTCCTGTAACAGCTACATAAACACCAACCTGATAATTTATATGATTCTTTTTGGCTATTTCAATTCCTTTTTCCAATAATTTTTTATCGTATGGAATGTGCATATCAGGAAAGCGCGGCCCCAAGCGGTCATCGTTTTTTCCTAATAACGGATTATCGCCCATCATATTAATATGGTCGCGAATGATCATCATATCACCTACTTTAAAATCAGGATTAACACCACCACTGGCATTTGATAATACCAACATTTTAATACCCAGCATTTTTAGTACTCTAATCGGAAAGGTAACTTCTTTCATATTATAACCTTCGTAATAGTGGAAACGACCTTGCATAGCAACAACCTTTTTGTTACCCAGAATACCAAAAATTAATTGTCCGCTATGTCCCTCTACTGTAGATACTGGGAAATTTGGGATTTCTGAATAAGGTATTTTAAATTTAACTTCTATTTCGTTTGTTAAATTTCCAAGCCCGGTTCCTAAAATAATTCCGATTTCTGGTTTGAAATTAACTTGCTTTTGAATAAATTCAGTGGTTTGGTTTATTTTTTCTAACATATTCTATTATTTGTTTGTCAAACATTTCTTTGTCTTTTTTGTGAAATTTCACCTCTATCGGTAAAAAAAAGAATGGCAAATTTACAAAAAAACTCATTAACTCTGTATCTTTTATTCGCATGGCATCTTTTTCTGTACATACAATAATTTTATTTTTAGTGAATATGCCTTCAAAATGATTTTTAATTTTTTTCATATCCTTTTCCATAAACTGATAATGATCTTTAAAAAGAATAGTTTCCACCGTATCAGTCATTGTTTTCAATTGTTCTTCAAATGGATAAGGATTTGCAATACCTGCAAACATCAATATGCACGAAACTTTATCTGGTTTTAAATTCTCTGAAAATGCATTCATGGGCTGTAAAACGCCATAATCAATATAAGAATAATAAACCTTCTGTAAAGGCTTTAACTTCATTTCTTCTTCCATTGATTTTCGGGTTATTGGCGAAAGTATTTTTGGACATTTTGTTACTACAATAATATCTGCACGTTTCATCCCTTTTTTTGATTCTCGCAATGTACCGGCTGGTAATATAAAATCATTTGAAAATGGCTTGTAAAAATCGGTAAGCAAAATAGATAAGCCTGGTTTTACGTATCGATGCTGAAATGCATCATCAAGCAAAACCACTTCGGTTTCAGGTTTGTCTGAAATAATTTTTGAAACGCCATGTACTCGTTTTTCGTCGAGTGCAACTGTTATTTCTGGAAATTTTCGACAATATTGTAAAGGCTCATCTCCCGCTTTTGCAGAATCTGCATTTTTATCAACCCATAAAAAGCCTTTGGTTTTGCGACCATATCCACGACTTAAAGTTGCAATTTTATAATCTTTATGTAATAATCTGATTAAATATTCTATATGTGGTGTTTTCCCCGTTCCACCCATACTCAGATTTCCTACTGAGATTATTGGTAGATTAAATGATTTTGATTTCAATACGCCAAAATCAAATAGCTTGTTTCTGCAAAATACAATAAAACCGTATATTACAGCAAATGGAAACAAAAACAAACCAGTAATATTCATCCGATATTGATATCATTTAGTTACAATATATTCTATACGAATATCTTAAAAAAAAGTTCCAAAAATTAATTTCAGAACTTTTTCTTTAAATATTTATATTATAGCAAATTATAATCAGTTTACACTTAATCTGCTATACATCTTATTGATTTACCCTGACGTTTTTCGTAATGGCTGGCTGAAGTTACTGAATTTTCATAATAGCTCAGAGACCACGACCATGCAGTATTTGTATTTGATTCGGTACCACTCCAGAAGCAAGCATAACCATTGAGACTCCAGTAAGCTCCGGTTTCGCTGCGGTAACCTCCGGGCAGTGCTGTAAAACCAAATTCATCAGTTGCATTTGTATTTGGAGCAGTCCAATGAGAAATGCCAGTTTCTTTTAGTTTCTTACCCGCAACAGTTTCGCCACCGGCATAATTGCTTAGGGTGTTCCATTCTGCGATTGAAGGAACATGCCATCCCAATGGACAAACATGACGAGGGTCATTCACAATAAAATAATTATATAATTTGCCGTAAATATTGGAATTAGCAGGCGAATTGTTATAATCGCAAAATTGACCGCTGGTTTGTGAACTCCAATAATAATTATCGGTAGTAGAGCCAATAAGATTACCATTGCGATATTTGCTGGTATTAAGGTTTTGTTTCATCCAGGTTTGAGTACCAATAACAACGATATCATATATATTGCCATCAATATCGCTAACTGTGGTGATAGGTGCTGCTGTAGTAGTAAAACTTAATTCATTACCATAAGATGTTTTTGATCCGTTAGAGGCATATGATCTGTAATAATAGGTTGTACCTGGCAACAAAGCTGTAAGATTACTGCTAAAGCTACCAATTCCGGTTCCGTTAGTTGTTTTAAAGTTTAACTTGCCAGGATTTGGACTGGTGTTCCAACAAACGCCACGTTCGGTAATAATTGAACCACCATCACTTACTACATTACCTCCGCTAATGGCTGAATTTGAACTAATAGCAGATGCTGTAACTGTTGTTATTCCCTGTGGATTTACAATCCAGTTTGGAATACCTCCATTAAAATCGAGCGTTTGACCAGGTGAGCCAATTACTGTAATATCTGTCCAACCGCTACCATTCCAATAACTGATTTGTCCGTTAGTTGCAATTTTAATTTTTGAGCCCAAAGGCTGTGATTTTAGTGTAAATTGGGAAAAACAAAGCATAAATACGATAATCGTAATTTTGTTAAATAGATTTTTCATTTTTTTAAAAAGTTAAGATTTGTCTGTTTCCCTGAGACAATAATTGAAAAAAGAAAAGTGCAGGAGCTTAGCATTTTGGGCTAACACTTTTAGATTTATTTTCTAAAATTTATTTTTTTTATTGACTGTAAAATTATAAAGTTTTCTTTAATAAATTCTGTTTTTTTTGATTATTATTTTATCTGTTTTTTTATGTTGCAGATTATTAGAGTTTTAACTTAAAAATTTCGTTAGTTGTGATATTTGTAAAATCATCTTTCTAAGCTGTGTAACCTCTATTTTTCAGCGTTATATAATTTTATAGCTTGCATTTGTAACTTGAATTCAGCATTTGATTTATGAGTTTGATCTAAAAACCTAAATCTATGAGGTTTTCAAAACCTTTTAGGCATATAATCAGTTGGTTATGATTTTAGCTTATGGTAATAAACACTTTTATTGACCAAACGCTTATATTTCCCTATTCTATGATACTCCCTGTTTCCTCCTTGCTTCACTGTGTAATAATTATTATTTCATAAAATTCGCAAGGACTTTTATTCGTGTTTTATTAATAGAAAGTTGCAGGGTTTTGTAATCATTTAGTTAATTTAGAAAAAAATCGTGTATTTAGCGTAATTTTCGGGCAATAAAAATTTATTTGCGGATTTAAGACTATAATAATATACAAACACTGTCAGAGAAATTTTCAGATAGTCTATTTGATTATTTATGCCAAAATTATTTGCATATGATGATAATAAATTCGATAATAAAACCTTATTTGTAATTAAAAAAAAAAATAAATGTTGAATCTTTATAACATTTCTCAGGTTTTTATCA
>CAZWRD010000095.1:2187-12240 GCA_964636105.1 uncultured Bacteroides sp. | reverse complement strand
ATCAATCTGGATATGGAACGGAATTGCTGGACAATATGGTGCTTACAATAAAAGCGCAGGTGGAACTAACAGTGTAACTAATGTTATAGCTCCTCATCAGGCTTTCTTTGTTGAAGCAAAAGCATCTGGTTCATTTACCATTCCAAATGCGGCACGTGTACATCCTGGAACACAAAACTTTCTGAAATCTACTCCTGTTGATTTATTGAAATTAAAAGTTTCTTCAACAGCCAATACTTACAGCGATGAAATGATTGTTAACTTCAACAGCAATGCTACTGCAAATCAGGGAGCAGCAAAATGGTTCTCTATGATTACTCAAGCTCCGTCTTTGTATTCGGTTAAAAACAACAAAAACTTCAGTATAAATACTTTACCGGCTATCAGCAATAATCTGATTGTTCCGTTAGGCTTTATAGCAGGAGTTAATGGCAATTACAGCATTACTGCTACCGAATTAAATAGCTTTGCTGCTGGTACTTATATTTATCTGAAGGATTTAAAAGCAAATACCATAAAGGATCTGAATCAGAATGCAACTTATAGTTTTGCTGGTTTAACATCCGATAATGCAAATCGTTTTCAACTGATATTTAGTTTATCTCCTTTGGGAATTTCAAACAACGAAATTCAGAATACCAATGTTTATTCTTACAACAATAACATTTATGTAAATAGCAACGAAGCAATAAAGCAAATAGCGGTTTATAATACTTTGGGACAGTTAATAAAAACCATAGCAAACACAAACAATCAGAATCATATTGATATGAATGGCAATGCTTCAGGTTATTATATTGTAAAAGTTGTAACCAATAAAAACGTGTATTCAGAAAAAGTTTTAATTAAATAATAACCTCACCCTAGCTTCCGATAAATCGGAACAGGCTCTCTCCTAAGAGGAGAGGGAACTAAGAAAGAGGTTAATCATTAAATAAAGTTCTTTGAAAAAGTAAAAACAATAATAATAAAGCACTACTCTAACTCTCCCTCTCCTAAGAGGAGAGGGGGTTGGGGGGTGAGGTAATAAAAAATATATGAAGAAAATAATTTTAACAATAGCAATTATATTAGGCAGTATTTGCCTTTATGCACAGCCAGCTCCACCACCACCTACACATGGTGCATCTGGAAATCAACCTGGCGGTGGTGCTCCAATTGATGGCGGATTAAGCATATTGCTTCTTATGGGTGCTGCTTATGGCGCAAAAAAAACCATCCAAATATTTAAGAAAGAATCTCAAAACTAACTAATAGAAAAAAGTAAGTAGTATTTATAAACACTATAAAGTCTGCCTGAAAGCTGTATTGTTTTCAGGCAGCTTTATGGCGTTTTTTTTCTAAATTATATATGGAAGACATTAATATTGAATTAATAATAGGAAATTCCTATTCAAAAGAAGAATTGAATAATCAAGGATTTACTTATGTAAAGGAAACCACCATTACCTTATTCTACCGAAAAGCAGATATTTTGTATATTTTTGATGCAAAAACGGATAAGAGAAAAAAGCATAAATTTAAATGTTTTATTGAAGATTAACCTAAAACCCGCATGAATTTTCATTAGTGCTTTATTAATAGAACGTTGCAGTGTTTTTTGTCATTTTATTTTTTTGTAAAAATTCGGGTAATTAGCGGACAATAAAAATTTATTAGCGGATTTAAGGAATAGAAAAATTTAAACACAAACAAATAATAAAAATCTTCATTTTTTTTATTTTTTCTATATTTGCAGTAAAATATTGTTTAAATGAAAATTTTAATAATTGAAGACGAAGCTGCAGCTGCCAGACGTTTGAAAAGAATGATTGAGGAAACGCTTCCATCAGCATCAATTGTTGATAATTTGGAAACCATCAGCAGTGTTGTAAGTTGGTTAAAAGTTAATTCTCAGCCTGATCTTATACTTATGGATATTCATTTGGCTGACGGTAGCTGTTTCGAAATTTTTAAACAAATCGAAATTACATCACCTGTTATATTTATTACAGCTTACGATCAGTATGCATTACAGGCATTTAAGGTAAATAGTATTGATTATTTATTAAAGCCCGTAAAAAAGGAAGAACTCGAAATTAGTCTTTCAAAATGGGAAAAGGCACACAAACAAGTCGATTTTAATGCATTAATTAGTCAAATGCTTTCAAAGACCAAGGAGCAGCCACAACGTTTTGTAGTAAAATACGGACAATATATCAAAGCCATTGATGCTTACGATGTTGCATTGTTTTATGCAGAAGAAAAAACGATTAATCTGTTAACCTTTGCCAATGAATCTTTTCCTATTGATTATTCTCTCGATAAATTATCTGAAATTCTTGATAATACAAAGTTTTTTAGGGTTAATAGAGGTGTAATTATCAATTACAGAGCTATTTCACAAATGTTTTCACATTTGAAAGGAAAAATAAAAATACAGCCTGTCGTAAAAACTGAAATGGAGATTTTTGTTAGTGCCGACAGGGCACATGATTTTAAATTATGGTTGATGGGAAAACCAGAATAAACAAAAAAAGCCCTGATTTCTCAGAGCTTTTCTCCCAGTACCCGGAGCCGGGATCGAACCGGCACGAGTGTTACCTCATCGGTTTTTGAGACCGACGCGTCTACCAATTCCGCCATCTGGGCTTTTAAATTGATGTTTTAAAAGGATTGCAAAATTAATACTTTTTTTTAAATATCACACATTTTTTTAAAAAAATATTTTGAAAATAAAAAAACGAAAAATATAGAAATTTTTACTAATTTTGCACACCATAAAAACGGGAAAAATGTCACACAACGTCAATATTTTTACAGGCAGAGCTTCAAGATATTTATCTGAAAAAATTGCAGATTCTTATGGTACAGGCTTAGGAAAATCAATGGTATTAGAATTTTCTGATGGTGAATTCCAGCCTTCATTCGAAGAAAGTATCAGAGGTAGTGATGTTTTTATTATTCAATCAACTTTTGCTCCAACAGATAATTTGTTCGAACTTTTATTGATGATTGATGCAGCTAAACGAGCATCTGCCAGAAGAATTATCGCTGTAATTCCTTATTTTGGGTTTGCACGTCAGGACAGAAAAGACAAGCCAAGAGTATCAATTGCTTCAAAATTAATAGCAAATTTACTTACTGCAGCAGGTGTTCAACGTATTATTACCATCGATTTGCATGCTGATCAAATTCAAGGATTTTTCGATGTTCCGGTTGATCATCTTTATGGTTCTTCAATTTTTATTCCTTACATCAAATCATTAAATTTACCAAATCTTACTTTTGCTTCGCCCGATACCGGTGGTACACGCCGAGCTGGTGTTTATGCCAAAGTATTTGGTGCTGGGTTTGTAATTTGTTATAAACAAAGAAATAAACCAAATGAAGTTGGGAGAATGCAATTAATTGGTGATGTAAAAGGTAAAGATGTAATTCTTTTGGACGATATTATCGATACCGGAAATACCATTTGTAAAGCAGCAGAAGTGATGATTGAAAATGGCGCTAAAAGTGTAAGAGCGGTAATCACTCATCCGTTGCTAACTGGCAATGCGTATGAAAAAATAAAAGCCTCTGCTTTTACCGAAATCGTTGTAAGTGATACCATTCCACTTAAACAAGAATGCGAAAAGATTAAAGTTATTTCAACTTCAAAGCTGATTTCTGATGTTATCAAAAGTGTTGAAAGTAACGAATCTATTTCGGCTTTATATAACTTTGAAAATAAATAAACACCTTATAATTCAATATATAACAAGGCGAAGTTGCTTAGGTGTTGGCAATAAAGCCATTAATATAGTAATAAAATGAAAATAGTATCTATGAGCGGTTCTCTTAGAGAGAACGTAGGGAAAAAAGATGCGAAAGCAAACAGAAATTCAGGAAAAGTTCCATGTGTTATTTATGGTGGAACCGAACAAATTCACTTCGTAGCTGAAGAAAAAGATTTCAAAGACATCATCTTTACTCCTGAAGTATGTTTTGTTGATTTAACTATTAACGAAAAAACTTACAGAGCTTCTTTAAAAGATGTTCAGTACCATCCGGTAAGTGATAAAATTTTACATGTTGATTTTCTGGAAATTATCGAAAGCAAACCAATTGTGATGTATGTTCCATTGAAAATTACTGGTACTTCTCCTGGTGTTTTAAGAGGGGGAAAACTTGTAAAGAAAATGAGAAGACTTAAAGTAAAAGGTTTTGCTAATGTTTTACCTGATTTTGTAAATATTGATATTTCTAAACTTGACATTGGTGATTCTATTAAAGTTAATCAAATAGCTTTAGAAGGTGTTGAATTTTTAGATGTTGCTACTTCAATTGTTATTACAGTTCTTACTACTCGTGGTGTAGAAGAAGCTGCAACTGATGGGAAAAAATAATTCTTAATTCAATAAAAACAAAAGGTATAAAGCTTGTCTTTATACCTTTTGTTTTTTTAAGTTGTTACAAATCTTGATTTTTAAAAAATATTTAAACTAATGAAATTTCTGATTTGTGGATTAGGAAATATTGGTGACGAATATGCTAGTACTCGTCATAATGTTGGTTTTTTGGTGTTAGATGCTTTGGCAAAAGAACTGAATGCAAAATTTGAAACCGGAAGACATGCTTATATTGCCGAAGCTAAGTATAAAGGACGTACTCTAATTCTTGTTAAACCAACTACATATATGAATTTGAGTGGCAAAGCTGTTAAGTATTGGTTGGATAAAGAAAATATTCCACGCGAAAATTTATTGGTTGTTGTTGATGATTTGGCTCTTGATACTGGTGTTTTGCGTACCAAAAAATCGGGTAGCGATGGTGGACATAACGGTTTGATTCATATTACAGAAACATTGCTTACAAAAGATTTTGCACGTTTGCGTTTTGGTATTGGTAATGATTTTTCGAAAGGGCATCAGGTGAATTATGTGTTAGGAAAGTGGACAAGAAAAGAAGAAGAAATCATTATACCTAAAATAGAAATGGCGGTAGAAGTTGTTAAAAACTTTACCACCATCGGAATTGAAAGAACTATGAATTTCTTCAATAATAAATAAGTTAACTTATTTTTATTCTCTTCGTCCCAGATAAATTATAATATAGTAAACCAATGTTGCTAAGGATGTTAATGCAGCTACAACATAAGTATATGCAGCCCATTTTAATGCATCCTGAGCTTTTGAATGAGTTTGCTGGCTGGTAATACCTCTATTGTCTAACCAAACCAAAGCTCTTCGGCTGGCGTCAATTTCAACGGGTAGAGTTATAAAACTAAACAAAGTGGTAAGTGCAAATAAAATAATTCCCAAAAAAAGTATTGAAGGAAATGTGTTTACAAGCAAAACCCCAGCTAATAAAACCCATTGTACCCAATTTGATGCAAAACTAACTACAGGAACTAATGCCGAACGCATTTCGAGAAAAGTGTATGCTCTGGCATGTTGAATGGCATGTCCGCACTCATGAGCTGCTACAGCCGCTGCTGCTACATTGCTACCATAATATACTTCTCTGCTCAAATTTACGGTCTTTTTTCGCGGATCATAGTGGTCTGTCAACTCACCTTCTACTGATAAAACCTTAACGTCGTAAATGTCATTTTCTGCTAACATTTTTTCTGCTACTTCTTTTCCTGTTAAACCATAATTTACAGCTATTTTACTGTATTCTTTAAATTTTGATTTTAATTGGCTGCTAATCAAATAACTGATAAGCATAAATATGGCCATTATTATAAATATTGTCATCGCTTTATTTTTTTTTTTTTTTTATTTTTGTTCAACAAATTGTTTGCCAAATTTTCTATTCTGCCATTTTGACAGTATTATTTGTGTTTTTTTAATAATTATACTGTCAAAATGTCAGTGTTTGGTTAAAACTTCTTAAAATCTGACAAAGTATTAAAACTGGCACAATCTTTGAAATCTTAGTATCGTTAAAAAACATGATTATTAATAATAAAAATGCTGACAATATGAAAAGTAAATGGTTTGTATTTCCTTTGTTTTTAGTTATTTCGTTTGTTTTATTCAGCTTTGTAAGCCAAAATAAAAATAATAAAAATTTTTTACCAGATAATGAAGATTCGCTAAAAAGGAATGAGCCCAAAGTGGATGTGAAAGTGAATAAAAAATATGATGAAAATGGCAATTTGATACAGTATGATTCTTCATATTCAATCATATATTCATCACCTGGAGCTGATATTCAGTTTTTTAATTTGGATAATGATAGTGTGATATCGAAGTTACGAAACCAAATGAAAATGAATAGTTTGTTTGAAAATGATACTATTTTTGATGATTTTTCAGGTTTTGGATTCAATCATAATGATTTTTTTAATATAGATCCATTTGAAAATATGCGTAAAATGCAGGATATGATGAAAAAGATGTTTCCCGAATTTAAGCAGGATACATTGTTGATTGATCCACAGAAAAATCAATCTCCTGTTAGCAAAGAAAAACCTCAAAATATGATAACATTATAATTTTAGCTGCACAAAATATAAAAACCTAGCAGGTTTTAAAAACCTGTTAGGTTAGAATACAGCAAGTTAATTTGAAGTTTGTAATTTATTCAATTATTAACTTCTGTAAAATAATATTGTCTTTTGTAATAATTTTTAGATAATATAAACCTTTTGTAATATTATTGACAATCAGTGTGATTTGCTTTGAATTGGTATCGAAAATACTAAAGTCTTTTATTTTTTTGCCTTCCATACTTAGTAATTCGATTTTCTGAATTTTTGTGTTTTCAGGTATTTCTAATGTAAAATTTCCTTTGTTTGGATTTGGAGAAATCTTAAATTTCTGATTTTCTGAATTTTCAATTCCAACAATAGAAATCACCAATGGTTTTACAACTGTATCAACTCCACAGAAATTAAATGATTGAAGACTTACCTGATAAGTCCCTATATTGTTGAAAGTATGTATAGGATTTGCTTGTTGGCTGTTTGTTCCATCGCCAAATTCCCAATAATAATTGCTTGTAAAAATTGAAAGTGGTTGAAAAATAACTGTGTTGTCATTTATAGTATAAATAAAATCGGAAATAGGAAGTGGTTGAGGTGTTACATTAAATGTTACAGAATCTTTGCAACCATTGTTTAATGTTCCTACTACAGAAAAGTTTCCTTGTATTGCAGGACTCATATAATATACCGGACCACTACCACCATATTGTGGCCAAGTATAATATGCTGCTCCCGAAGCAATTATCTGGGTGTTTCCTCCATCGCAAAAAGGTCCAACAAAAACACTTACATCCGGTTTTTGCATTACTGAAACATTAATAAATCCATTAGAAAAAGTTCCCAGGCTGTCAATTAATAAGTTGTAATAGCCATTTAGAGTTGTATCAGCATTTGGGATAACTGGGTTTTGTAAATTCGATTGAAAATTATTAGGTCCTATCCATGAATATGTTGCATTTTGTATTGTTGGAGAAAATAGTTTTAAGGTATCTCCTTCACAAACTGGATTTGTTGTTACTAACAATGAACCGCCTGAGCTTCCAGCACCTGTTTGCCCAATATTAGTTTGTGAAAAAAGAATGTTTTGAGCCTGATTTGAAAAATTGGTGATTAGTAAAATATAGTAAGCTCCCAGAGGGGCATTGGGAATATAACACCATTCTTCAAAACTTGAATTATAGCTGCAATCAACCATGTTTAATGTTGGATAATTTGGTGAAGGACCAGGTGCCCAATGAGATGGTGTTGGACTTCCAGCAGTTAAACCCAAAACGCAGGGTGAAACTGGCGATGTAAATGGTCCCCAGCAGCAAAAATCTATATCATTATTATTGCTTCCTTTCATATGTATTTCTATATTACCAGGGCTTGAAATTTGAAAATAGTACCAAGCTGCATTGGGTTGAGTTCCTAAACATCCATAGTTTGGACCAGGATTTCCTGAGGGAGGCGCCTGGGGTGCATTAACTCCAGCTGGATAAGTGTAGCTAGAGCCTGTAATAACTAATTGAGCACTTGAGCAGCTAGTTCCCTGACAAACTGCTTTGTTAATGTTGATAACTGATAATAATAAACCAAAAATTACTAAAGCTTGTTTTTTCATCCTATTGTGTTTTATTTATTTATATTCGCAAATTATACAAAATTGATTTATAAACTAGTTCATACCTTTATGGTGTAATGCCAATCAGAAATAAATAAATGCTATTGCATTTTTTTATTCAATGTTACCATTGATAATTAAATGATTATAACATTAAATATCATTTAATTTCAAGAGTGAAACCAATTGGAATATTTGCTTCTATTTCAGATTTAAACCAGTTAGAAATGATCTTGTAAAAATAAGACAAATAAAATGAAAAAGGTTGTAATTTTTTAACAAAAAAAGTATGTTTTTATAGAATAATTGCTATTTCACATCAATTTTATAGCTTTGAATTCATGATTTTTCCGGATGATAGAATCTTTTCAAGATATTTTTCGGTTCTTACCTTTTGTAAACCATTCATATAATTGTTGTTGTGCATATCAGTGCCTAAGAAATCAATCATTCCGGCATCTATCAGTTTTTCTGCCATTTTTTGAGGTGCAACGTCATAATATCCTCCTAGCGATATTACATTTAATTGAAAAAACACACCTCTGTCTTTTAGTTCTTCGTATTTTTTAAAATTATTAAACCAGTATGAATAACGTTCGGGATGTGCCAGAATAACCTTGTAACCTTCTATCTGCAAATCGAATATAAAATTAAACAAATTGGGATGCGGGCTAAAGTAGGAGAGTTCTACCAACAAATATTTATTGCCAAAAGTCATTAGATTTTGGGCTTGAAATTTGTCGATAAATTTATCATCAAGCAAATATTCAGCGGCAGCTTCTAATTTTATATTTATACCTTCTTTTTTAATTGCCAGTTGCATTTCTTCGAGTCCTGCATTTATAATTTCAGGGGTGTTTTTGTAAATCTCGCCCTGAATATGGGGTGTAGTAATCAACTTACTATACCCCATATCGTGCATTTCTCTAATGAGTGCAAGCGATTGATTTACAGATGTAACTCCATCGTCAATTCCGGGTATCAAATGCGAATGCATATCTGTACCTATGGCAGCCATATTTATTTGCTGACTAAGTTTTTTTGAACCAAAAAATTTATCGAAAATTGACATGGCTTTATTAAATCTATCTTTTTGTATATTGTTTTTCGTAATATTGTTGGTATGTACCTGAAGTTACATTGTTTAACCATTCTTCGTTGGCAAGATACCAATCTACAGTAATTTCCATTCCTTCTTCAAACTGAAGTGATGGTGTCCAGCCTAATTCGCGTTGCAGTTTTGATGAGTCAATTGCATAGCGTAAATCGTGGCCAGCGCGGTCTTTTACATAAGTAATCAGCTTTGCTGATGTGCCTGGTTCATGGTTTAATTTGCGATCCATAATTTCACATAGTTTGTGAATTAAATCAATATTGGTCCATTCGTTATTACCTCCGATATTATAAGTTTCGCCATCAACACCTTGATGATAAATCATATCAATAGCACGTGCATGATCAACTACATATAACCAGTCGCGGATATTTTCTCCTTTTCCGTAAATAGGGATAGGCTTGTTGTTTTTGATATTGTTGATGGATAGTGGTAATAATTTTTCAGGAAACTGAAACTGACCATAATTATTTGAACAATTGGAAACCACGATAGGTAATTTGTAGGTATGATGATAAGCTCTTACCAAATGATCTGAACTGGCTTTTGATGCTGAATATGGGCTACGTGGGTCATAAGCGGTTTCTTCTGTAAAAAAGCCTTCTTCGCCAAGCGAACCATAAACTTCATCGGTAGAAATATGGTAGAAACGTTTGTTATCCATATTGTCTTTCCAACTATTGCGAGCTGCATTCAATAAATTTACAGTACCCACAATATTGGTCATAATAAACTCCATCGGATTGGCAATTGAACGATCTACATGCGATTCGGCTGCAAGATGTATAACTCCGTCGAATTGATATTTTTCAAACAAAGCATTTATTGCGTTAGCATCTACAATATCAATTTTTTCAAACTCGTAGTTGGGTTTGTTTTCGA
>CAZWRD010000095.1:0-2177 GCA_964636105.1 uncultured Bacteroides sp. | reverse complement strand
AAACATGAGATACTATAAAGCCAGCTCCTCCGGTGATTAATATGGTTTTGTTCATGATAAAAATATTTTCTGATTAATAAACTTCAAAGATAAAAAAAAGTTTGTAATTACAATAATTTACTGATTTGAAATTCCTTTTTTTATTTCTCTCAAATAAAGCTGTATGGTATTTTCGATTCCATAATAAAGTGCATCGCTTATAAGTGCATGCCCTATTGAAACTTCAAGCAAACCGGGAATATTTTGTGTGAAATATGCCAGATTATTCAAATCCAGATCGTGACCTGCATTAATTCCCAAGCCCATTTCGTTGGCTTTTTTTGCAGCGATAATAAAATCAGCAATTGCTTTTTCTTTATTAAGGGGATAATTTTTTGCATATGATTCTGTATAAAGTTCAATGCGGTCGGTATTGGTTTTAAACGCATTTTCAATCATTTTAACATCCGTTTCGATAAAAATAGATGTTCTGATACCAAAACTATGAAAATGTGCCACTACGTCCTTAAGAAAAGCTTCGTTTTTGATGGTATCCCAACCTGCATTGCTGGTTAGGGCTTCGGGTGGATCGGGTACTAAGGTAACCTGTGCCGGTTTTACGCTGCAAACCAAATTGATAAATTCTTGATTTGGATAGCCTTCAATATTAAATTCGGTAGTTAATCGGGGTTTTAATTCCAATACATCAGTATAGCGAATATGTCGCTGATCGGGACGGGGATGTACCGTAATTCCCTGTGAGCCGAAACGTTCGCAATCCAAAGCCATTTGCACTACATTGGGTACATTGCCCCCACGAGCATTGCGGATAGTTGCTATTTTATTGATATTTACACTTAATTTGCACATTTTCTTGATATTTTATGCAAAAGTACAAAAAAACCACAAAATAACAGAATAACTGAGTAATTGAATAACTGAGTAAATGAATAACCAATAACCCTTCGACTTCGCTCAGTGCATCGCCAAAAAATTAAATAACTGAGAAAAGAAAAATTCATCACTCATTATTCATAATTTATCATTAAAAAACACCCCGATTTTTATCCATTTTTCCGACTGGTAAAAAAAACATATGTAACTTTCTCCATATAAAAAGTGATTTTTTTTTGTGTTTTTTTGTCTCTGCAAATTGCTTTAATTTAAGTGTTTATGGTTTCGAGTGAAAAAATAATCTCAATTTAACAATTTTTTTTTGCCATATTTTCACTTTTAGTACATAGTATAATATAAAGAATTTTTTATATCACATTTTTTTAACGAAAAAATCAATTATTTTTTATGAGAAAATCTATTAATTTACAACTCAAAAATACCCGAACGCAATATTCGGCTTATTTTTTATTTAGCACTATTTTATCAAATACAATTATGATAAATATGAGCATATTGTCAATTAAAAAATTTGTTAACCTTAAAACCCAAAATTAAAACCCTCCCGTTAAAAGCAAACCTATATGAATATGCCCGCTTATAATCTCTTATATGAGTTCAATGCTTATGATATTTGCATTGAGGCTATTGCTATGCCTCTAAGCAGACTGTGCAAATATGCTGATAGCTTAGTTTTTATGGCTTATATTATGTTTTCCTACCAGCTATATTTGGTTTTATTTTCTCAATCTATTATTAGTTACTATTTCAAAATCAGGATGAAATTAAAATTAAATACTGCATTTCTTTCTTATGTATCATTTTTGCCAGATTTTGCTTATCGTTTTGCTTTAAAATTAAGTAAAGTATTTGATAAATTTGATATAATTACCATGAAAAATATCCTGAAATTAAGGATATTGCTACCTATGTATGCTGTTAATAAGCATTTTCCCTGCATTTTTGCCCAATGCCGCATTCAACAATATACTACTTACACAGGTAAACGATATATAAAGCTGCTTACAATATATCAAAAACCTGTGGAAAATAGCTTTGCTGATGCTCATCATAGGCATTTTACCAAGGGAAACTACCTATTAACAACATTACAATATATACTTTACCGAGGTAAACAAACTATTGACAGCTCAACAATAGCGTATTTACCCGGGGAAAATACTTATTGTCAGTCTCACTATAGCTATTTTACCGAGGTAATCGGGCTATTGTCAGCTAAGGCATATAGCAATTACCTGCGAAAAACAGCTATTTATTATTTAAACAGATGGCAAAGCCTTTGT